>CAMBYA010000254.1 GCA_945872035.1 Rhizobium sp. Q54 | reverse complement strand
GATCGGCCTGATGTCGGCCATCTATCTGGCCGAGTATGCCGGCCCCAGGTTCCGCGCGACGGCCAAGCCGATCCTGGAAATCCTCGCGGGCATTCCAACCGTGGTCTATGGCTTCTTCGCCGTGGTCACGGTCGGACCGTTCCTTCGCGACACCGGAGCCACCATCGGGCTCGACATCGACGCCCGGAGCGCGCTGACGGCCGGTGTCGTCATGGGGATCATGATCATCCCGTTCGTGTCGTCGCTGTCGGACGACGTCATCAACGCCGTGCCGCAGTCGCTCCGCGACGGGTCGGCGGCGCTGGGCGCCACGAAGTCGGAAACCATTCGAAAAGTCATCTTTCCTGCCGCCCTGCCGGGCATCGTCGGCAGCATCATTTTGGCTGTCTCGCGGGCGGTGGGGGAAACCATGATCGTCGTCATGGCCGCGGGCGTCGCCGCCAATCTGACTGCCAATCCCTTCGAGGCGGTGACCACAGTGACGGTGAAGATCGTCAGCCAGTTGACCGGCGATCACGAGTTCACCAGTCCCCAGACGCTCGTCGCCTTCGCGCTCGGCATGACGCTGTTCGTGATCACCCTGGTCCTGAACATATACGCGCTCCACATCGTCAGGAAGTACAGGGAACAATATGACTGACACGTCCCGTACCACGTCCTACCTGCAGTCCGAGGAAGCGGCCAGGCGGGTCAAGAAGCGCTACGCGGCGGAAAAGCGCTTCCGCTTCTACGGCCTGGCGATGATCAGCATCGGCCTGATTTTCCTGGCCATCCTGTTCTACACCATCATCAGCGCGGGCCTTCTCGGCTTCCAGTCGTCACAGATCAAGGTGCAGGTGCCGCTCACCGCCGAAAACCTCGGCATCGAGCCGGGTGCCTCGCGAGAGGATATCGAGGCGATCTCCGGCTTCAAGCTGACCAAGCTGGCGCGTGCTTCGCTCCATACCTACCTGGGTCTCGCCGACGGCGACCGGGATGCCAGGGCACGTTCGGACGGCCTGCTGAGCAACGGCGTCGACACGCAGTTGCGTGACCTGATTCTCGACGATCCGGCGATCATCGGATCGACGGTCGACGTCTGGCTGATGGCGCACGGCAACGTCGATCCCTTCCTCAAGCGGCAGATATCGCGCGATCTTCCCGAGGAGCGCCGGCTGCTGAACGATCAGCAGCTTGGCTGGCTGGACCGTCTCGCGGCGGATGACCGCGCGGCGCTCAAGTTCAACACCAACCTGTTCAAGATGGGCGCCTCGGCGGACCCGGAACTCGCCGGCGTGGCTGTCGGCCTGATCGGCTCCTTCTTCATGATGGTGCTGGTGGTGGTGATCGCGCTGCCGATCGGCGTCGGCGCCGCGATCTATCTCGAGGAATTCGCGCCGAAGAACAAGCTCACGGACCTGGTCGAGGTCAATATCAACAACCTCGCGGCGGTGCCCTCGATCGTGTTCGGCATCCTCGGTCTGGCCATCTTCATCAACCTGCTGGAGATGCCACGCTCCGCGCCCGTTGTCGGCGGCCTGGTGCTCTCGCTGATGACCCTGCCGACGGTGATCATCGCGACCCGATCGGCGCTGCGGGCGGTGCCGCCGTCGATCAAGCAGGCGGCGCTGGGCGTCGGCGCATCGAAGATGCAGGCGATCTTCCACCACGTCCTGCCGCTCGCCATGCCCGGCATTCTGACCGGGCTGATCATCGGCCTCGCCCACGCACTGGGCGAAACCGCGCCACTGATCATGATCGGCATGGTCGCCGCTGTGTTCGACATTCCGGGCGGCCCCCTGGATCCCGCCACCGCGCTGCCGGTGCAGATCTACATGTGGGCGGGTTTGCCGGAGCGCGGCTTCGTCGCCCTGACGTCCGCCGCGATCATGATTTTGCTCGCCTTTCTGCTTACGATGAACGCAACGGCAGTCATCCTCAGGAAGCGGTTTGAACGGAGATGGTAAATTCGATGGATACCAGGCAGTCATCGCTGGCAGAACGACATGCCGTTGCCGACGGGCAGCCTCAGGTGAAGTTCGTCACCCGTGGCGTTCATGTCTACTACGGCGAAAAGGAAGCCATCAAGGGGGTCAGTCTTGACATCCTGAACAACGAGGTCACCGCGCTGATCGGGCCGTCGGGCTGCGGCAAGTCGACCTATCTGCGGTGCCTGAACCGCATGAACGACACGGTCGACAGCGCCAGGGTCACCGGCTCCATCCTGCTGGACGGCACCGACATCTACGACAAGAAGGTCGATGTCGTGCAACTCCGAGCCCGGGTCGGCATGGTGTTCCAGAAGCCGAATCCGTTCCCCAAGTCGATCTACGAGAACGTGGCCTACGGTCCCAAGATCCACGGCCTTGCGACCAAGAAAGCCGACCTGGATGCCATCGTCGAGACCAGCCTGAAGAAGGCCGGTCTGTGGAACGAGGTGAGCGACCGTCTCGAGACGCAGGGGACCGCCCTGTCCGGCGGCCAGCAGCAGCGCCTGTGCATTGCCCGGGCCATCGCGGTCAGCCCGGAGGTCATCCTGATGGACGAGCCGTGCTCGGCGCTCGATCCGATCGCCACCGCCCGGGTCGAGGAACTGATCGACGAGCTGCGCGAGAACTACGCCATCGTCATCGTCACCCATTCCATGCAGCAGGCAGCGCGCGTGTCGCAGAAGACTGCCTTCTTCCATCTGGGCGACATCGTCGAGCACGGTAAGACCGAGCAGATATTCACCAACCCGCGCGAGGAGCGCACCCGGGACTACATCACCGGGCGCTTCGGCTGACGCTTCCCAACCATCAAGGGCCGGACCCAATGCCTAACGATCACATCGTTACTTCATACGACAAGGAACTGGAGAACCTGCGGTCCAGCATTGCCCGCATGGGCGGCCTGGCCGAGACCCAGATCGCCGGCGCTGTCGACGCGCTCTTCAAGCGCAGCGCCGAGCGCGCCGAGCAGGTGGTCGAGGCCGACAAGGCGCTCGACGACCTGGAAATCGCCATCGAGCGCGACGCCATCTCGATCCTGGCGCGGCGTCAGCCCATGGCGTCGGACCTGCGCGAGATCGTCTCGGCGCTGAAGATGTCGAGCGTCCTGGAGCGTATCGGCGACTATTCGAAGAACATCGCCAAGCGGGTTACCGCCATCAACGAGTCGGACAATTTCCGCATCGTCCGCACCGTCGGCGACATGGCCCATCTGGTGCAGAAGATGCTCAAGGACGTGCTCGACGCCTATATCGACCAGGACGCGGTCAAGGCGATGGACGTCTGGGAGCGCGACGCGCCGGTGGACGAGCTCTACAACAGTTTGTTCCGCGAACTCCTGACCTACATGATGGAGGATGCACGTTCCATCACGCCCTGCACCCATTTGCTGTTCGCCGCCAAGAACGTCGAGCGGATGGGCGACCATGTGACCAACCTGGCCGAGATCGTGTTCTATCTGGTGAATGGCGAGATCCTCGAGGACACCCGTCCCAAGGGCGACCGCACCAGCTTCACCGTCCTGCGGCCGAACGAAGACTGAACGAGTGACGGGAAAAAGCGAAATGAAGCCGAATGTTCTGCTGATCGAAGACGATCTGAGCCTGGTCGAGCTTGTCCGCTACAATCTCGACAAGGAAGGGTATGATGTTCTCCATGCCACCGACGGCGAGGAAGGCCTGGCGATGGCGAAGGAACGCACGCCCGACCTGATCCTGCTGGACTGGATGCTGCCCTTCGTGCCGGGCATCGAGGTCTGCCGCCGGCTGCGCAAGTCGCCGGACACGGCGGGCATCCCGATCATCATGCTGACCGCGCGCACCGAGGAGGGCGACCGCATCCGCGGCCTCGATACCGGCGCCGATGACTACATCACCAAGCCCTATTCGCCGCGCGAGTTGCTCGCCCGCATCAACGCGGTGCTGCGCCGGGTGCGTCCGGCCTATTCGGGCCAGGTGCTCACCTATGCCGACATCGCCCTCGACGCCACCGCCCACAAGGTGACGCGCGGCGGCAAGCCGGTGCGGCTGGGACCGACCGAGTTCCGTCTGCTGCGGCATTTCCTCGAAAATCCGGACCGGGTCTTCTCGCGCGAGCAGCTGCTGGATTCCGTCTGGGGCCACGACGTCTATGTGGAGCCGCGCACCGTCGACGTGCACATCAGGCGGCTGCGCAAG
>CAMBYA010000253.1 GCA_945872035.1 Rhizobium sp. Q54 | reverse complement strand
CCGGCGCCGGCCTGGATGTACATCCTGCCGTCCTTGACCAGCCCGGTGCGCAGCACGATGGCGGTGTCCATGGACCCGTTCGCCGAGAAATAGCCGACGCCGCCGGCATAGATGCCGCGCTTTTCCACTTCCAGCTCGTCGATGATCTCCATGGCCCGCACCTTGGGCGCACCCGAGACGGTGCCGGCCGGGAAGCCGCCGCACAGCGCGTCGATGCCGTCATGGGCGGGGTCGATCTGGCCGCGCACGTTGGAGACGATGTGCATGACGTGGGAATAGAGCTCGATGGTATTCTGCTCGGTCACCTCGACGGTGCCGGGCTTCGCCACGCGGCCGACGTCGTTGCGGCCCAGATCGAGCAGCATCAGGTGCTCGGACAGCTCCTTGGGGTCGGCCAGCAGGCCCTCCATCAGCGCCTTGTCCTCGGCGGCGGTGGCGCCGCGCGGGCGGGTGCCGGCGATGGGGCGGATGGTGACCTCGCCGTCCTTCAGCCGCACCAGGATCTCCGGGCTCGACCCGGTCACCGCGAAGCCGTCCATGTCCATGTAGTACATGTAGGGCGACGGGTTGGTGCGCCGAAGCGCCCGGTAGAGCGCGAAGGGCGGCAGGTCGAACGGCACCGAAAAGCGCTGCGACAGCACCACCTGGAAGATGTCGCCGGCGGCGATGTACTCCTGCGCCTTGCGGACCATGTCGAGATAGCGCTCGCGCGGCGTGTTGGAGACCGGCTCGGGCAGGGGAGCTGCGTCGATCCCGGCGCTGCTGTGCGCGGCAGGCACCGGCGTGTCCAGCGCGTCGATGCCCAGCCACAGCCGGTCGAGCGCCCGGCTGTAGGCGGCCTCGGCGGTCACGCCGGGCTGCGGGCGCACCGGCGTCACCAGGATCACCAGGTCCTTCACGCTGTCGAACACCGCCATCAGCGTCGGGCGCACGAACATGCCGTCCGGGGTGCCGAGCGGGTCGGGGTTGGGCGAGGGCAGCTTTTCCATCAGCCGTACCATGTCGTAGCCCATGTAGCCGACCAGGCCGGCGGCCATCGGCGGAAGTTCCTCGGGCAGGTCGATCAGGGACTCGGCGATCAGCGCGCGCATTGACTGCAGCGGGTGACCGGCTTCCGGTGTGAAGGCGGCGGTGTCGTTGAGGGCGTTGCGGTTGATCTCGGCCCGTTCGCCGACGCAGCGCCAGATCACGTCGGGCATCAGGCCGATGAAGGAATAGCGCCCGCGAATGGCGCCGCCCTCGACCGATTCCAGCAGGAAGGTGTGGCCGCGGCCCTGCGTCAGCTTGAGAAAGGCCGACACCGGCGTTTCCAGATCGGCGACCAGCGTGGTCCAGACGACCTGCGGCTTGCCAGCTTCATATGCCGCGCGAAAGCCGTCCATCTCCGGCGAGAAGTCGGTCATGCTCGCACCTGGAGCACGGCCCGGCCATATTGGCTCACGGGTCTCACGGCATCTGCGAGAGCATCTGGTCGACGAGCTTCTGGTTCCGGCTCACGGAATACTTGTCGAACAGGTAGGTCTGGTACTGGGCGAAGATGTCCAGCTTCAGGGTTTCGCCAAGGCTGTTCCTGATCTGCTTGTACTCCTCGCTGTTCTGGTCGACCGGCATGGACTTCACCTCGGCGACGCGGACGACGAAATAGCCGTCGTTGCGGACCGACGGGCCGAACACCACGCCGTCCTTCTTCGCATCGAACATGGCGATCAGCAGGTCGCGCGAGAACGCGCCGCCCAGCTTGCCCGCTTCGGCCCGGCTGACCACGGGCGTCGACGACACGGTCGCGCCGACTTCCGCCGCCGCGTCGGAAAGCGACGTTCCGGCGCGCACCTTCTCGACCATCTTCTCGGCAACCGACCGGGCCGCCGTGTTGCGCGCGTCGCGGTTCCAGTCGGCGCGCACCTGCTCCTTGATCTGGTCGAGCGGCTTGATCCGGGCGGGCACGATCTTGTCGAGCTGGGCGATGAAATAGCCGTTCTCGCCGTCGTCCTCCAGGTCGATGAACTCGCCTTCGGTCTTGCCGAAAAGGGATTCGACGAACGCCTTGCCCGGCGGCAGCCCGGTCACCGTCATGCCCAGGTCGTCGGCGCTCTCACGGTTCATTGCCGGGACGGTGCGCAGCGGCAGGTCGAGCGATTTGGATATCGCCTCGATGGCCGCGCCCGTCGCGATCTGGTTGCGCGCCTTTTCCGCCAGGCTGTCCAGGGCGGCGCCGACCTGCCGGTCGACGATGTCCTTCATCAGCTGCGGACGGGCTTCCTCCAGCGAGACCTCGCGGCCTGGCGTGACCGCATCCACCTTGAAGATCACCCAGCCCAGCTTGCTGTTGACCGGATCGCCGACCGTGCCCTGGGGCAGCGAGAAGGCCTTGTTCGCGGCCTCGTCGCCCAGGTAGGAGAGCTTTGCCTTCTCGGCGGCGGGCAGCGCGGTCTCGGCCGCCGACATGCCGGCGGCCTTGGCGACGGCGGCGAAGTCCTCGCCGGAGTCGAGGCGTTGCTTGAGTTTCCTGGCGGCGTCTTCGGTCGGCACGATGATCTGCTTCAGGTCGCGCTTCTCGGCTGCCGAGAGCGTGGCCTTGCGCGATTCGTACTCGGTCTTCAGCTGGTCTTCCGTCACCTGGGTGCGCGCCGCCAGATCGGCCTGGTTCAGGACGATGAAGCGGAAAGCGCGGAATTCGGGCTGCGAATAGGCCTGCTTGTTGGCCTCGTAGTAATTCTTGAGGCCCTGTTCCGTGGCTTCCGGAATGTTGGTCATGGCGGCGGCCGGGATGCCGACATAGTTGGCCCAGCGGACTTCCGAGCCGTAGGCGTAGAGAGCCTGGACAACTGTTTCCGGGACGATGACGCCGCTGCGCAAGGTGCCCAGCAGGTCCGCGCGTTCCATCAGGCGGCGGATTTCCTGTTCGTACATGGCTTCGGTCATGCCGCGCTGGCGGAGGCCTTCGCGGTAGATCGCCCGGTCGAAGGTGCCAGCCGGACCCTGGAACTGGGGCGCGTCATGGATGGCGGTGGCGATGCGCTTGTCGGATGCGCGCACGCCAAGGTCGTCGGCGGCGTTGTCGAGCGCCGCTCCCATCACCAGCCGTTCCAGCGTCAGCTTGTCGACGCCGTCGGCGACGGCCTGTTCCTTGGTGTAGGGCGCTGTGGGATCCTTGGTGCGCGCGCCCAGCTCGGCACGGAACGCGCGGTCGTACTCGCCCTGGGTCACATGGACGCTGTCGACGCTGGCCACGGTTGACGGACCGGTCAGATGCGCGGATTCAACGCCCCAGAGCACGAAGCTGGCGATGATCAGGATCAGCAGGCCTCGCACGAGCCAGGAATTAGCGCCTTTGCGCAGCGCAGTCAGCATCGATGGTGTTCTCCCCAAGGGGCGGAGGCCCGGCGGTTCGGGCTGGATTGGGCGCGCATCATAGTCAGGGCGGCCATCCCTCGCAACCGGCAAGCCGGGACTGGAAACCGGTACGCCGGTCTGCTATCGGGAAATCCGGTCCACAACCTCAGGAACAGCCGATGAGCAAAGCACCCAAGCCGCTGGTGGCGGGCAACTGGAAGATGAACGGCTCGGTCGCCGGTGCCGACGAGGCCAGGCGGATGGCAGACGGGCTGGCGGCACTGCCGGGTGTCCGCTGCAACGCCATGATCTGCCCGCCATTCCCGCTGGTGGGCCTGTTCGCGCGGGTGCTCGCGGGTACCGCGCTCGCGGTGGGCGCCCAGGACTGCCATCCCAAGGCGAGCGGCGCCCACACCGGCGACGTCAGCGCCGAGTTGCTGGCCGAGGTGGGTGCGACAGCGGTCATCGTCGGCCACTCCGAGCGCCGCCATGACCATGCCGAGACCGATGCGCTGGTGGCCGCCAAGGCCGAGGCCGCGTGGCGCGCCGGGCTGGTGGCCATCATCTGCGTCGGCGAGACCGAGGCCGAGCGGGAGGCTGGCAGGACGCTCGACGTCATCGGCGGCCAGATCGCCGGCTCGGTGCCCGTCTCCGCGCGCGCGGAGACCACGGTCGTCGCCTACGAGCCGGTCTGGGCCATCGGCACCGGCCGGACGCCCACGCCTGCGGATGTCGCCGAGGTGCACGTTTTCATCCGCGAGACGCTGGCCGGCCGGCTGGGCGAGGAGGGCAGGGGCATCCGCCTGCTCTATGGCGGCTCG
>CAMBYA010000252.1 GCA_945872035.1 Rhizobium sp. Q54 | reverse complement strand
TAATACCAACCTGCGGTGAGGCTGACTCGCGTCAGGGATTCCCAAACTGACGAAAGTCTGAATCAATGGCGTCCTGCATTTGGAGGGCGTGACCATGGGATCAGCGATCGGCTTGCGGGATGATTTTGACGGGGTGGCGTTGCGGCGATTGTCGCGCGCAACGAAGAGCGCGAACCAGGCGCGGCGGCTTTTGGCATTGGCCGAGATTTATGATGGTGGCAGCCGGACTGCGGCGGCGCGGATCGGCGGGGTGGGCTTGCAGATCGTGCGTGACTGGGTGGTTCGGTTCAATGCCCGGGGTCCCGATGGCCTGCTCGATGGCAAAGCGCCCGGCAAGCAATCGCGGCTCAATGATGCTCAGCGACAGGCGCTTGTCGAGACGGTCGAACGTGGTCCGATCCCGGCGATCCATGGTGTCGTTCGCTGGCGCCTGATCGACCTGGTCCAGTGGCTTCACGACGAGTTCGCGGTGTCGCTCGATGCAACCACCGTGGGGCGCGAGCTGAAGAAACTGGGTTACGTCAAGCTGACGGCGCGCCCTCGCCATCATGCCCAGAACGAACTTGCCATGGACGCCTTCAAAAAGGGGGCTTTGCCGCCGAGCTGGCAAAGGTCAGAGCAACCCTCCCGAAGGGCATGCCCATAGAGATATGGTTCCAGGACGAAGCCCGCGTTGGCCAGAAGAACAAGATCACGCGGCGCTGGGCGCGGCGGGGGACGCGGCCCTCGGCACCGAAGGATCAGCGGACGAAATCGGCCTATATCTTTGGCGCGATCTGCCCGGAACAGGGCAAGGGCGCAGGGCTGGTGCTCCCCTTCTGCAATACCGAAACCATGTCGCTGCATCTGACCGAGATATCGCTCACGGTCGCCCCCGGCGCTCACGCGGTCGTGCTGATGGATCAGGCCGGATGGCACATCACCGGAAAGCTCGTCGTGCCCGACAACATCAGCATCATCGCGCTGCCGGCCAAATGCCCCGAACTAAACCCGGTCGAGAACATCTGGCAGTTCATGCGCGACAACTGGCTCTCCAACCGGGTCTTCACCTCATATGACAACATCGTCGACCACTGCTGCGAGGCTTGGAACAAGCTCGTCGATCAGCCTTGGCACATCATGACCATCGGGCGGCGCAAGTGGGCGCATGGGTCATGATCAATGCAGGTTGGTATAAGATGACCAATCAATACGATATTCGCGAGATGACGAAGAGGCTTTCCGAGTTCCTTGAACGCGCCGCCGCAGGCGAGGAGTTCACCGTCCTGAAGGATGGAACGCCCCTCGCCCGGCTGTAAGCCGTGCCGGCCGACCATCCGGTGCACATGCAGAAGCGGAAGCGGGGCTCCTAATCCACGAACGGGTCGTTGACCAGAATCGTGTCCTCGCGCTCGGGGCTGGTCGACAGCATAGCGACGGGTGCTTCGATCAACTCCTCGATGCGGCGGATATACTTGATCGCCGTGGCCGGAAGCTGGGCCCAGGAACGGGCGCCCTGGGTGCTGTCCTTCCAGCCGTCCATGGTCTCGTAAACCGGCGTGACGCGCGCCTGCTTGTCGGCGCTCGACGGCAGATAGTCGATCCGCGCGCCGTCCAGCATGTAGCCGGTGCACACTTTCAGCTCGTCGAAGCCATCGAGCACGTCGAGCTTGGTCAGGGCGATTCCCTGGATGCCGCCGACCTTCACCGCCTGGCGCACCATCACCGCGTCGAACCAGCCACACCGGCGCTTGCGGCCGGTGACGGTGCCGAATTCGTGGCCGCGCTCGCCGAGCTTCTGGCCGATCTCGCAGGTCAGCTCGGTCGGGAACGGCCCGCTGCCGACCCGCGTCGTGTAGGCCTTGGTGATGCCCAGCACATAGTCCAGCGCGCCCGGGCCGATGCCCGCGCCGCCCGCCGCCTGGCCAGCGACGGTGTTGGACGAGGTGACGAACGGATAGGTGCCGTGATCGACGTCGAGCATGGTGCCCTGGGCGCCTTCGAACAGGATGCGCTGGCCGGCGCGGCGCTTTTCCGCCATGAACCGCCAGGTCGGCGCGGCGTAGGGCAGGATCTTCGGCGCGATCGCCTTGATCTCGCGGAACAGCTCGTCGCGGTCCACCTCGGGCTGGCCAAGGCCACGGCGCAGCGGGTTGTGGTGCGACAGCAGGGCGTCGAGGCGCGTGTTGATCGCCTCGTCGTCCTCCAGGTCGCAGACTCGCAGGGCACGTCGGCCGACCTTGTCCTCATAGGCGGGGCCGATGCCGCGCCGTGTGGTGCCGATCTTGGCGCGTTCGCTGGAGGCGTCCTCGCGCATGCCGTCCAGCTCGCGGTGCAGCGGCAGGATCAGCGACGCGTTCTCGGCCAGGTGCAGCGTCTCCGGCGTGATGTTGATGCCCTGGGCGCGGATCTTCTCGATTTCGGCCACCAGCGCCCACGGATCGACGACGACGCCGTTGCCGATCACCGACGGCCGGCCGCGCACCACGCCCGATGGCAGGAGACTGAGCTTGTAGGTCTGGTTGCCGACGACCAGCGTATGGCCGGCGTTATGGCCGCCCTGGAAGCGCACCACCACGTCGGCGCGCTCCGACAGCCAGTCGACGATCTTGCCCTTGCCCTCGTCGCCCCACTGGGAGCCGATGACCACCACATTCGCCACGATCAGACTCCTTCCACACCGCCGTTGCGGTAGACATGGCTGCATCCCATGCGCCGCGCCTCGGCGGCTGCGTCGCCGGCCGGGTCGAGGCCCGCGACTGTGCGCCATCCGTCGGCGCGAAGCTTCTGGGCATCCTTCAACGGCGTGCCGGCAGGCACAAACAGCGTGTCCGCGCGGCGCGGCACCGGCAAGGCTCGCAGCAGCGAGTCCACATAGACGGTGAAGCCGACGGCCGCCTCGAAGCCCTCGGCGCCCTGCACCTGATAGCGTCCGCCGCGGCCCAGCTCCCGGCTGGTGTTGCGATCGAACGCGGTGAAGCAGATGCCGCTGTGATACTCGAAATTGCGGTATTCGCCCGGATCGATGGTCAAAGTGAGTTCGGGCGCGGCGTCGCGGAGCGTGCCGACCAGGGCGCGCAGCTCCTCGACCAGCGCCGCGGCCTCGCCCGGCAGGTCCAGCCGGACCAGCGCGTCGAGCGCCTTGTCCGCCTCGCCGCCGGCGACCAGCAGGGCCTCCAGCACGTCGCGGGCGCGGCCGGTGAACAGCGCGAGCCCTGCCATGTCCTTTTCGTCGAGCGCCTCCCGCGCGATGGCCGCCGCGGACGCATCGAGGCCCAGCGCGGACGCCACCACAGGCACCAGCGTCGGCACGGTCAGGTCGACGGTGAAATCGGCGGCGCCGACAGCGTGCAGCGCCTCCGCCGCCAGCAGCAGCACCTCGGCCTCGGCGCCGGTCGATGCGGTGCCGATCAGTTCGATGCCGGCCTGGCCGAACTCGCGCTCCGAGCGCAGCTTGCCGCTTTCCACCCGCAGCACCTGGCCGGCATAACACAACCGCAAGGGGCGCGGCGCGGCGGCAAGCCGCGTCGTGGCGACACGCGCGACCTGGGTGGTCATGTCGGTGCGCACGCCCATCATGCGGTGCGACGCCGGGTCCATCAGCCGGAACATGCGGCGGCCCTCGGCGGCGCCGACGCCGGCCAGCAGGCTATCCTCGAACTCGACGAGCGGCGGAGCGATCTGCTCGTAGCCTTGCGACGCGAAGCACGCCAGCAGCCCGGCGACGGTACGGCTCTCCAGCTCGGCGCGTGGCGCCAAGGTGTCGTGGAGGCCCTCCGGCAGGAGGGCGCGTGTGGCGGCGTCGTTCATGGTCTCGAACCTAGCCCAAAGGCAGGGCCGTAGTGAGTGTTAATACGGTGTCGGTCGCCTAGAAGGACAGGGACTTGGCCTGCCGCATATGTGGCAGCGCGCAGATCTTCTTCAGCAGGTCGTCGCCGATGGCCTGGTCCACGTCGATCAGCGCGATCGCGCCCTGGCCCGGACCGACCCGGCCCAGGTTGAAGTTGGCGATGTTGACGCCGGCGTCGCCCAGGATGGTCCCCAGCGCGCCGATGAACCCCGGCTTGTCGTCATTGCGCACGAACAGCAGATGCTTGCCGAGCTGGGCGTCGATGTCGATGCCCAGGATGTCGACGATGCGCGGCTGCCGGTCGGCGAACAGGGTGCCGGCGATGG
>CAMBYA010000251.1 GCA_945872035.1 Rhizobium sp. Q54 | reverse complement strand
GTCGACGAAACCATGCTGCCGGATCCGGCGCAGGAGGTGCGGGCCCGGGAGATTATGGAGGACCTGCGCTGCCTGGTCTGCCAGAACCAGTCGATCACCGATTCCAACGCCGACCTGGCGCGCGACTTGCGCGAGATCGTCCGCGAGCGGGTGGCGGCGGGCGAAACCGATGCGCAGGTGCACCAATACATGGTCGACCGCTACGGTGACTGGATCCTGATGAAGCCGCCGTTCAACATCCGCACCGCGCTGTTGTGGCTGGCGCCCGCCCTGATGCTGGTGCTCGGCGGCTTCGGCGCCTGGGCGTTCATCCGCCGCCAGCGCCCTCCCGTGCAACCGCAGGCGCTGGATGCGGACGAACAGGCGCGGCTGCGCGCGCTGCTCGACGAGGCCCCGTGATGCTTTACGTGCTGTTCGCGCTGCTGGCGGTGGCGGCCGCCGCCATACTCGCGGTGCCGATGCTGCTGCGGCGGGGCGCGGCGGCCGACCGCGCCGATCATGACGTCGCCATCTACCGCGCCCAGCTGCTCGAACTGGCGGCCGAGCGGGACGCCGGCACCATCGGCCCGGCCGAGGCGGAGGCGGCGCGGATCGAGGTGGAGCGGCGTCTGTTGCGTGCCGCCGACCGGACCGCGCCGGCGCCGCGCGCCGAACTGTCACCGGGGAACCGCAAGGCCGTCGCCGCCGCCGTCGCCGTCACCGTGGCGGTGCTGGCCGGGCTGATCTATCACGCGAAGGGCAACCCGGGATTGCCGGACAGGCCGGCCGTCCGCGCGGCCGAGGTGCCGGCCGAGGAGGCATCCGCCGACGAGCTGGCCGTCCGCATGGCGGCCGCCATGCGCGCACGGCCGAACGAGTTGCGAGGCTGGCTGATGCAGGGACAGCTCGCCGGCTCGGTGGCGCGCTACGACCTCGCCGTCGAGGCCTACGAGAACGCCGCGCGGCTCGAGCCGGGCAACCTGGGTCACTGGCAGTCGCTGGGCCTGGCGCGCGTCGCCCGCGATGCCGGCATGGTGAACCCGGATGCCCGCGACGCGTTCGGCAAGGCGCTGGTCCTCGACCCGAAGGATCCCATGGCGCGCTACTATCTGGGCCTGGCCGACTTCCAGGATCACAACGACCGGGCCGCCTTCGACCGTTGGGCTGCGCTCGCCGCCGAGGCAGCGCCCGATGCCGAATACACCGAGCTGCTGAAACGCGGGCTGAAGCGGGCCGCGCGCCGCATGGGACTGCCGGCCCCGGACGTCGCCGCCACGCCCGCCCCGCCCGCCACGACAGGACCCAGCGCAGCCCAGGTCGAGGCCGCCGGGGACATGTCCGAGGGCGATCGCAGCGCCATGATCGAGGGCATGGTCCAGCGGCTCGCCGACCGGCTGAAGGATAACCCCGACGACCTGGACGGCTGGCTGCGCCTGGGCAAAGCCTATGCGGTGCTGGGGCGCAAGGAGGATGCGGTCCGCGCGTTCGGGCAGGCGCTCCGCATCGATCCGTCAAATCCTGTCGCAAAGGAGGCGCTGGCGGCGTTGAAGGACGGCTGAGGCCGTGCCAGACTGGCGCCATGGCGCACCATCCCGCACAGCACGAGAACTTCACCCGCCGCGTTCCGGACGGAGACAACCGCGAGCGGTTCGTCTGCGACGACTGCGGCCTGATCCACTACGACAATCCCAAGATCGTCGTCGGCGCCGTCGTCACCTATGGGGAGAAATTCCTGCTGTGCCGCCGGGCGATCCATCCTCGCAAGGGCTTCTGGACCTTGCCCGCCGGTTTCCTCGAGGAGCATGAGTCGACCGAAGACGGCGCTCGCCGCGAAGCCTACGAGGAAGCGACCGCCGACATCGTCATCGAGCAGCTGCTGGCGGTCTACAACGTGCCGCGCATCAGCCAGGTGCAGCTGATCTACAAGGCGCACCTGACCGAGCCGGTGTTCTCGCCGGGCGTCGAGAGTCTCGAGGTGGCGCTGTTCTCCTGGGACGAGATCCCATGGGACGAGCTGGCTTTCCCCAGCGTCGTCTGGGGCCTCAACCAGTTCCGCGAGATCGACGGCAAGGGCCCGTTCAGCCCGTTCACCAACCCGGCGGGCGAGACGGTCAGCCGTTAGTCGGCGTTTCCTCGGGCGGTGTCACTGCGTGGCGGTTCATCACGCCGATCTGCGCCATGGCGAATACCATGGTCAGCGGCAGGAACCCGAACAGCTTGAAGCTGACCCAGAACTCTTCCGAGAAATTGCGCCAGATGGCCTCGTTCAGCACGGCAAGGACGGCGAAGAAGATTGCCCAGCGCATTGTCAGGATGCGCCAGCCGGTCTCGGTCAGCGGCGGAAACGCGGCCTCGAACACCACCTTGAGCAGCGACCGGCCGGTGGCGAGGCCGCCGAACAGGATGGCCGCGAACAGCACGTAGATCATGGTCGGCTTCATCTTGATGAAGCGCGGATCGTCGAGCGTCAGGGTCAGGCCGCCGAACACCAGCACGATCACCAGGGTGATGATCTGGCTCATGGGAATGTGCCGGACCTTGAACCAGTAGATGGCGATAGCCGTCACGGTCGCGGCCATGAAGGCGCCGGTGGCAACGTAGATGTTGCCCTTGAAGTAGGCGGCGAAGAACACCACCAGCGGGCCAAGGTCGAGCAGCAGCTTCAGCCCGGCGCTCATGGCGGGCTTGCCGCTGGTGGGGGCATTGTCGTTCATGCGGCCACTCCGGCGATGGTGTCGGCGAATTCTCGGGCATCGAACGGCTGCAGGTCCTCGATGCTTTCGCCGACGCCGATGGCGTGGATCGGCAGCCCGAACTTCTCGGCGCAGGCGACGAGGACGCCGCCGCGGGCGGTGCCGTCCAGCTTGGTCATGATCAGGCCGGTGATCTGGGCGACGCTGCGGAACACCTCGACCTGCTGGACGGCGTTCTGCCCGGTGGTGGCGTCGAGCACCAGCAGGGTGTCATGGGGCGCGGCGGGATCGGCCTTGCGGATGACGCGGACGATCTTGGCCAGCTCCTCCATCAGCCCCTGCTTGTTCTGCAGCCGGCCGGCGGTGTCGATCATCAGCACGTCGATGTTCTGGTCGCGTGCCTTCTCCAGCGCCTCATAGGCGACGGCGGCGGCATCGGAACCGACCGGCTTGGCGATCACCGGCACGCCGTTGCGCTCGCCCCAGACGGCGAGCTGCTCGATGGCGGCGGCGCGGAAGGTGTCGCCCGCGGCCAGCATCACGCTCTTGCCCTGGTTACGGAACTGACGCGCCAGCTTGCCGATGGTGGTGGTCTTGCCGCTGCCGTTGACGCCGACCACCAGCAGCACATGCGGCCGGTTGGCGGGATCGATGACCAGCGGCCTGGCGACCGGGATCAGGGTCTGCGCCACCACGCCTGCGAGCGTGCGGCGGATGTCCTCGTCGGACACTTCCTTGTCCAGGCGGGTCCTGCCCAGTTCCTGGGTGACCCGCGCGGCGGTCACCACGCCGAAGTCGGCCATAATCAGCACGTCCTCGAGCTCGTCGAGGGTCGCGGCGTCCAGCTTGCGCTTGCCGCTGAGCACGCCGGTGGTGAAAAGCCCGGTGATGCCATCGGAGACCGAGCTGGTGCTCTTCTTCAGGCCGTCCTTGAGACGGCTGAACCAGCCCTTCTTCTCGGGTTCGCTCACGCCGCCAGCCGCCCTAGCAGGGTGTTGCCGTCGCGGCCGGTGACGCGGGCGCGAACGATGCCGTCCGCCGCGCCCTCGATGACGATGGGCGCGAAATGCTGGGTGTGGCCGATGCTGTCGCCGCCTTCGATCTTCTCCACCAGCACGTCGGCCTCGCGGCCCTGCTGGCGGGCGAAGAAGGCGTCGCGCCGCTGCTCTCCGCGCAGCCGCAGGATGGCCGCGCGCTCGCGGATCACGTCACCGCGCAGCTGCGGCATCAGCGCGGCGGGCGTGCCGGGGCGCGCCGAATAGGGGAAGACATGCAGGAAGGTGATGCCGGCCGCGTCGATGCAGGCGAGGGTATTGGCGAACATCGCCTCGGTCTCGGTCGGGAAGCCGGCGATGATGTCGGCGCCGAACACCACATCCGGGCGCCGGGCGCGCACGGCGTCGCAGAAGTCGATGGACTGGGCGCGCGTATGGCGGCGCTTCATCCGCTTCAGGATCATGTCGTCGCCCGCCTGCAGGCTGAGATGCAGGTGTGGCATCAGCCGGGGCTCGCCGGCGATCAGCTCCATCAGCACCGGGTCGACC
>CAMBYA010000250.1 GCA_945872035.1 Rhizobium sp. Q54 | reverse complement strand
GAGGATCCGGCTTCTCCTGCGCCGCGGAATTGATCCAGTGCCCGAGCGATTCCAGCTCGGTTGCCACCTCGGGACAGGACAAGCCCCGGTCGCCCGCCTCGTCAAGCCCGTCGTCGATTTCGCGCGCCGTCTTCCGTGCCGCCTCGACGTTACCGGCCGTCATCTGCATGAAGCCGAAGCGCGCCAGTACGGTCAGCCGCTCCGCCAGCGGCAGTTCGCCCGCGATCTCACTGGCGTGTTCCGCGAAGTTCATGCGGGGTCTTCCGTTGGTGGATATGTGTGGGTGCCACCCCGGAAGTCCGAAACCGAATAGCAGCCATTGCCCTTGTCCCGCACCGCGCCGCCGTCGATCACCGCCTTGCCGTGTCCGCCCGGGATGTCGAGCACATAGGTTGGCTGGGCGAGACCCGACACCCGGCCGCGCAATCCTGCGACCAGGGCACGGCCTTCATCCAGAGACACGCGGAAATGGCTGGTGCCCGGCGCCAGGTCTGGATGGTGCAAATAGTACGGCTTGACCCGCGCCTCGACGAACGCCCGCATCAGCGCGGCCAGCGTCTCCGGATCGTCGTTGACGCCGCGCAGCAGCACCGACTGGCTGATCATGGGAATGCCCGCATCGACCAGCAAGCCGCAGGCATCGCGGGCCGCACCGGTGAGCTCGCGCGGATGGTTGGCGTGCAGCGCCACGTAGACCGTCTTGCCGCCGGCCTTCAATGCGGCGACCAGGGCCGCATCGATCCGCTCCGGCGCCACGACGGGCACGCGGGTGTGGATGCGCACGATCTTCACGTGCTCGATTCCCGCCAGCCGCTCCATGATCTCGCCCAGACGGCGCGGCGTCAGCACCAGCGGGTCGCCGCCGGTCAGGATCACTTCCCAGATTTCCGGATGGTCCGCGATATACTTCAGCGCACCGTCGAGCGCCTCGGGCGACAGTGTGCCCAGCCCGTTCGGCCCCACCATCTCGCGCCGGAAGCAGAACCGGCAATAGACCGGGCAGACATGCACCGCCTTCAGCAGCACCCGGTCCGGATAGCGGTGGACAATGCCCTCTACCGGGCTGTGAGCATGGTCGCCGATGGGATCGGCCCGTTCCTCGGCCGTGACGGCAAGCTCCGCTGCGTCCGGCACGAACTGCCGCGCGATGGGGTCGTCCGGATCGGCCGGAGCGATCAGCGCCGCCATCGCCGGGCTGATCGACAGGGCGTAGCGCGCCGCCACCTCGCGCAGGCCCGCCAGCCGTTCCGCCGGGACCAGTTCCGCCGCCTCGAGGTCGCTTGCCGTTATGATGGGACGATCGAAGGTCACCGGGCGATCTCCGCCACCGGCGCCCAAAGCACTTGCTCGATTCGGGACGCGCCCGTCGCCAGCATCACCAGCCGGTCGAAGCCCAGCGCGCTGCCGCTCGCTTCCGGCATCAGCGCCAGCGCCGCCAGGAAATCTTCGTCCACTGGATACCGCTCGCCATAGACCCGCATCTTCTCGGCCATCTCCAGCTCGAACCGCCGGCGCTGCTCCGCCGGGTCGCGCAGTTCGCCGAAGGCATTCGCCAGTTCGACCCCGCAGGCATAGAGCTCGAAGCGTTCCGCCACCCGCCCGTTATGCGCCGTCGCCCGCGCCAGCGCCGCCTCAGATACCGGGTACTGGTCCAGGATCGTCGCGCGGCCGATGCCCAGCCTCGGCTCGATTTTCTCCACCAGCACCCGGCTGTAGAGATCGGCCCAGACGTCGCCTTCGGCAAGCCTGATTCCGGAAGCGCGCGCCTGCGCGGCCAGGTGCCCGAAATCGGTCTCGCCGGCCACGTCGACGGAGCCGAGCAGGTCTATCCCGGCGAACCGCTCGAACGCCTCGGCCACCGTCACCCGTTCCGGCTCGAGGAACGGATCCGCTTCGGCACCTCGAAAGCGAAACCGCGCCGCGCCGACCGTCTCGGCGGCCAGTCGCAGGATGGCGGCGCAGTCGTCCATCAGCGTTTCGTAGTTTTCTTCCACCCGGTACCATTCCAGCATGGTGAATTCGGGGTGGTGCAGCGCGCCGCGCTCCCGGTTTCGGTAGACGTGGGCGAAGCAGGAAATCCGCCGCTCGCCCGCCGCAAGCAGCTTCTTGCAGGCGAATTCCGGCGACGTATGCAGGTAGAGCGGCAACGCCGCGCCGTCCGGTCCGATGGCCTGTGTGGCGAACGCATGAAGATGCGCCTCGTTGCCTGGCGATACCTGCAGCGCCGATGGATCGACCTCGACGAAGTCGCGTTCGGCGAAGAAGCCGCGCAGCGCCGCCTGTATCCGTCCCCGCGCCATCAGGAAGCCGCGCCGGTCCGCGTGGACGTCCGGCGTCCACCAGGGCGAGGCGGCGGGATGGGCGGTTTTCGGCGGCAAGCGGCGTCGGCTCCGTAAGGTCAGGCTGGCGATTTCCGCCAACATAGGCTAAATGCGGCGCTGAAAAACCAACTTCTCGGCCGGAGCCACCGAACCGACGGCCGGGCCGCCTCCTGACAAGGATCAGACATGGTCAAGGTTATCGCCTCCCAGATTCGCAAGGGCAACGTGCTCGATGTCGACGGCAAGCTCTATGTCGTGCTGACCGCCGACAACATCCATCCGGGCAAGGGCGCCTCGGTCACCCAGATCGACATGCGCCGCATCTCCGATGGCACCAAGGTGTCCGAGCGCTACCGGACCACCGAACAGGTCGAGCGCGCCTTCGTCGAGGACAGCGATTTCACCTACCTCTACGAGGACGGCGAGGGCTTCCATTTCATGAACCCGGAAACCTACGACCAGGTCGTCGTGGCCAAGGACATGATCGGTGACCAGGCCGCCTATCTGCAGGAAGGCATGGTCTGCATCCTGAAGATTCACGACGGCAACGCCATCGCCGCCGAACTGCCGGCCCGCGTCACGCTGGAGATCGCCGAGACCGAGCCGGCCGTGAAGGGCCAGACCGCCTCGTCGTCCTACAAGCCCGCCATCCTGTCCAACGGCGTGCGCACCAACGTACCACCGCACATCGCGCCGGGCACCCGGGTCGTGATCCAGACCGAAGACGGTTCCTACGTCGAACGCGCAAAGGACTAGTCCCGTGGCCGCGCCCGTTCGCCTGGGAGTTCTCGGCGCCGGCGCCATCGCCAAATACGGCCTGTTCGCACCGGTTTCCCGTGTCGGCGGCATAGACATCGTCGCCGTCGGCGCTCGCGACGCCGCCCGCGCGGCCGAATACGCCAGGGAGAACGGCATTCCGCGCGGCGCGACCTATCAGGCGCTGCTCGACGATCCGGACATCGAGGCTGTCTACGTGGCGCTGCCCAATTCGCTCCACTGCGAATGGACCGTGAAGGCGCTGGAGGCCGGCAAGGCCGTGCTGTGCGAGAAGCCCTGCGCGTCGAACGAGGGCGAGGCGCGGATCATGGCCGAGGCCGCCAAGCGGACCGGCGGCATCCTGGTCGAGGCGGTGCACTGGCTCTACCACCCGCAGACCCCGCGCATGAAGCAGATCCTCGATGCCGGCGCACTGGGCGCGCTCCGCGAGATCAAGTTCAACTTCCTGGTGCCGGGCAAGTATTTCACGCCCGACGACATCCGCTTCAGTACCGTCCTGGCGGGCGGCGCGACCATGGACCTCGGCTACTACGCCGTCAGCTTCCTGCGTTATGTGGGCGGCGAGCCGGAAATCACCAGCGCGACGGCCACCGAGTTCCGGCCTGGCATCGACGGCGCCATGGTCGCCGAGATGCGCTTTCCCGGCGGTTGCGTCGGCCACATGGACCTGTCGCTGAACTATGGCGCCGACGACTTCGTCATCAGCGCCGAGATCGTCGGCGAACGTGGCCGGATGATCCTGGAGAACCCGGTGCATCCGTCGCGGGGCGGCGGCATCGAACTGGAGATCGACGGCGTCCGGACCGTCGAGGCGCCGCACAAGCGGGCCACTTACGACTGGCAGTCGCTGGGCTTCGCGGCCAATGTCCGCGATGGCGCGCCGATCCTCACGCCCGCCGAGGAAGGCATCGCCAACATGCGTGTAATCGACGATGTTTACCGTGCGGCGGGGATGAAGCCTCGCGGTACCTGATATCTGGGCGCAACGGACTGGGGAGGACGGCATGGCGTTTGAGGGACCGGTTGAAGACCGGCTGGCGATTCACGAACTGGTGGCGGCCTACGCCGACGCGGTCACACTGAACGATGCGCAGGCCTGGGGGGCGCTATGGGCCGAGGACAGCGTCTGGGAACTGGCCGCCAT
>CAMBYA010000249.1 GCA_945872035.1 Rhizobium sp. Q54 | reverse complement strand
TGGGTCATGTCCTCGCCGCGCCAGACCCGCCATGCCAGGTGCAGGAACCAGACGCCCGAGGCCACGGCGAACGCCCCGTAGAGCCAGCCCGCCATGCCCAGCACGGTCGGCAGCACGGCCAGCGGCGCCAGCAGCAGGCTGTAGATCAGGATCTGCTTGCGGGTCTCGCGCGTGCCCGCCACCACCGGCAGCATGGGGACGCCGACGCGCTCGTAGTCGCTCTTGGCGAACAGCGACAGCGCCCAGAAGTGTGGCGGCGTCCACATGAAGATGATGGCGAAAAGCAGCAGCGGCTCCCAGGAGACCGAGCCCGTCACCGCAGCCCAGCCGATGACAGGCGGGAGCGCGCCCGCGGCGCCGCCGATGACGATGTTCTGGGCCGTGCGGCGCTTCAGCCACATGGTATAGACCAGCACGTAGAACGCGATGGTGAAGGCCAGAAGCGCGGCGGACAGCACATTGATGAACAGGCCGAGAACGATGACCGAGCCGACCGACAGCGCCATGCCGAAGCCCAGCGCCTCGCCGTCGTTGAGCCGGCCCGACGGAATCGGACGGCCCATGGTGCGGCTCATGCGGGCGTCGATGTCGGCGTCGTACCACATGTTGAGTGCGCCGGAAGCGCCGGCGCCCACCGCAATGCAGAGAATCGCCACCAGTTCGAGTACCGGATGAATACCGCCGGGCGCGGCGATCAGGCCGACCAGACCGGTGAACACCACCAGCGACATGACTCGAGGCTTCAGCAGAGCCAGGTAGTCGACGACACGGGGATCCATGTCGTCGGTCTTGCCTGTTGCTTCCGTAGACCGGACCGATGCAAGCATCGCGTCGGACACGTCGGTTCTCCCAGTTACTTTATCCGCGGCAGTTCATTGAACTGATGGAACGGCGGCGGCGAGGACAGCGTCCACTCCAGCGTCGTGGCGCCTTCGCCCCACGGATTGTCGGCGACCTTCCGCTTCCGCATGAAAGCCTCGGCGATGATGATCAGGAACAGGATCGAACCCGCGTAGGACATATAGGCGCCGATGGACGATACATAGTTCCAGCCCGCATAGACGTCCGGATAGTCGATGTAGCGTCGCGGCATGCCCGCCATGCCCAGGAAATGCTGCGGGAAGAAAATCAGGTTCACGCCGATGAAGCTGATCCAGAAGTGCAGCTTGCCCAGGAACTCGTTGTACTGCACGCCCCACATCTTGCCCATCCAGTAGTAGAATCCGGCGAAGATCGAGAACAGGGCGCCCATGGACATGGTGTAGTGGAAGTGCGCGACCACGTAGTAGGTGTCGTGCATGGACTGGTCGACGGACGCGTTGGCCAGGATAACGCCGGTCACGCCGCCGACCGTGAACAGGAAGATCATGCCGAGCGCGAACAGCATGGGCGTCTTGAACGATATGGAACCGCCCCACATGGTGGCGATCCACGAGAAGATCTTGATGCCCGTCGGCACCGCGATCACCAGGGTCGCGGCCACGAAATAGGCCTGGGTGTCGACGTTCATGCCGACCGTGTACATGTGATGCGCCCAGACGACGAAGCCGATGACGCCGATGCCGACCATGGCGTAGGCCATGCCCAGATAGCCGAACACGGGCTTCTTCGAGAAGGTCGAGATCACGTGGCTGATGATGCCGAAGCCCGGCAGGATCAGGATGTACACCTCGGGATGGCCGAAGAACCAGAACAGGTGCTGGAACAGGATCGGGTCACCGCCGCCCTGGGCATCGAAGAAGTGGGTGCCGAAGTTGCGGTCGGTCAGCAGCATGGTGATGGCGCCGGCCAGCACCGGGAGGGCCAGCAGCAGCAGGAACACGGTGACCAGCACCGACCAGACGAACAGCGGCATCTTGTGCAGGGTCATGCCCGGCGCGCGCATGTTCAGGATGGTGGTGATGAAGTTGATGGCGCCGAGGATCGACGAGATACCGGCCACGTGCAGCGCAAAGATCGCGAAGTCGACCGAGGCGTTCTCGCCGGGGGTCGAGCCGTTGCCCAGCACCGACAGCGGCGGATAGATCGTCCAGCCGCCGCCCGGGCCGTCGCCGATGAACAGCGAGATCACCAGCAGGCCCAGCGCCGGGATCAACAGCCAGAAGCTGATGTTGTTCATGCGCGGGAACGCCATGTCCGGCGCGCCGATCATCAGCGGCACGAACCAGTTGCCAAAGCCGCCGATCAGCGCCGGCATGACCATGAAGAAGATCATGATCAGGCCGTGGGCCGACACGAACACGTTGAATAGCTGGCGCGCCTCGTCCGGGTTGGACGACAGGTGCGTGAAGATCTGGATGCCGGGCTCCTGGAGCTCCATGCGCATCGCCACCGAAAGGGCGCCGCCGATCAGACCCGCCACGATGGCGAAGATCAGGTACAGCGTCCCGATGTCCTTGTGATTGGTCGACATCAACCAGCGCCGCAGCCCCGTGGGCGTGTGGTGATCGTCATGTCCGGCGTGGGCGGATTCCCCGTAAGCCATCTGCTAGGTCCTTCTTCTCTCGGCGCGGATTACTCCGCGGCCCCCGTGTTGAGGGCGATCGTGGTCTGGCCCGAAGGCGTGCCGTTGGACGCTGCCTTCGTCGTCGCCAGCCAGGCCTGGTATTCCTCACTCGACACCACGTCGACGGTGATCGGCATGGCGGAGTGACGCGAGCCGCACAACTCCGAGCACTGGCCGTAGTAGCGGCCCTCGAAGCCCGGCAGCACCCGGAACCAGCGCTCGTTGAGGCGGCCGGGGACCGCGTCGACCTTCACGCCGAACGACGGGATGGTCCAGGCGTGGATCACGTCCTGCGGATTGGAGGTCACCTGCAGACGGATCACGGTGTTCACGGGGATCACCACATGATTGTCGACGGTCAGCAGGCGCGGCTGACCCGGCTTCAGGTCGGCGTCCTCGACCAGGATCGACGAAAACGACAACTCCTCCTCGGGATACTCGTATTCCCAGTACCACCGGTTGCCGGTCGCCTTCAGAACAACTTCCTTGCCGACCGGTGCAATCCCGGAAGACGCCGCGAGATCGGCGGGCGGCGCATCCTGGTAATACACCAGGCGCACGCTGATGATGCCGATGATGGCGACGATGATGGTCGGAACCACCGTCCACACCACCTCGATCAGGGTGTTGTGGGTCGTCTTGCTGGGAACCGGGTTCGCCTTGGCGTTGAACCGGATGAACACGTAGATCATCAGGGCGAGGACGAACAGGGCGATGAACACCGACAGCGGCAGAAGCAGCTTGTCGTGGAACCAGGCGTTTTTCTGCATCACGTCGGTCACGGCGACCTGGAAGCCCAGTTGCCACGGCTTGGCTTCGCCCCTGACCGGCATTTCGGCGAATGCCGTACCGGCGGCGGCGGCGGAAAGGAGCAGCGTGCTCATGACGGCCGCTATTGTTTTTGCTTTAGACATTCTCGTCCTTCGGTTCGCAAAGGTCACCCTGTGGGCCCTGAAAAGTCGGCGCGACACTACACCCAGACTTTGACCCCGACAACCGGTTATGGCGCGTCCGGCGGCGGGCTGGCAAGCCCAATTCACGCCCGCCTGCTGTACATCGGATCGGCCCGCGATGCCTCTGCGCGGCCTGCATAATTGATGGTCGAAATGCGCATGGCCACAGTCCATATTAGGGCTGACGCAAAACGGACGCCTTCCCAGATCGGAAAACTCAATGTCGGACGAATCAATCGCCAGAGACCTCTTCTATACGCAGACCGGCCTCAACGAGGCGTCGGCGCTGTCCATCACCGAGGACGCGCTTGCGGGCTGCGACGATGGCGAGCTCTACCTCGAATACACCCAGTCGGAGAGTTTCGTGTTCGACGACGGCCGGCTGAAGAAGGCCAGCTTCGACACCGCTCGCGGCTTCGGCCTGCGCAGCGTGTCCGGGGAATCGACCGGTTACGCCCACGCATCAGAACTGTCCGAGCCGGCGCTCAGGCGCGCTTCCGAGACGGTGCAGGCGGTGCGCCGCGGCCGCTCGGGCATCATGACCCCGCCGCCCAACGGCACCAACCAGAAGCTCTACGCGCCCGACAACCCGCTCGACCAGGTGGCGTTCGACGCCAAGGTCGGCATCCTCGAGAGCATGGATGCCTATGCCCGCTCGCTCGACGAGCGCGTGCGGCAGGTGTCGGCATCGCTGTCGGGCGAATGGTCGGTGGTCGAGATTGTCCGCGCCGACGGAAAGCGGGTGCGCGACATCCGCCCGCTGGTGCGCCTCGATGTGTCGGTGATCGCCGGCAAGGGCGACCGGC
>CAMBYA010000248.1 GCA_945872035.1 Rhizobium sp. Q54 | reverse complement strand
TTCCGGTCCATCACCAGGATGTGGTCGAAGGTTTCGAAGTCCTTTTCATGGACGAGGCGGGCGCGCAGGCCGGTGATGTCGATTCCGCGTTTCGCCGCCGCCTGGATGGCGCGGCGGTCCGGCTGCTCGCCCACATGCCAGTCGCCGGTGCCGGCGGAGTCGATGTTTATCGCGCCGCGCAGGCCGGCCTCGGCGACCATCCGGCGGAAGACGCCTTCCGCCATGGGCGAACGGCAGATGTTGCCCAGGCAGACAAACAGCACGCTTGTCGGGTTCATGGCCGCCTACTGCTTCATCGCCAGGGTCAGGCCGTCGCCGATCGAGACCAGAACGCTGTAGACCCGCGGATCGTCCCTGATCTTCTCGTTGAGCGCTCGGATGGCGACGGTGCTCTCGTCCTGCTTGTCCGGATTGGCCACGCTGCCGCCCCACAGCACGTTGTCGATCAGCACCACGCCGCCCGGCCGCAGCAGGGTCAGGCTGTATTCGTAGTAGTCGTCATATTCCTTCTTGTCGCCGTCGAGGAAGGTGATGTCGAAAGTGCCCGCTTCCGGGCCGGCGGCCAGCGCCGCCATGGTCTCGAGCGCGGGCGCCAGGCGCAGGTCCACCTTGTGGCCAACACCCGCCTCGTCCCAGTAGCGCCTGCCGACGGCGGTCCATTCCTCGCTGATGTCGCAGGCAACCACCTTGCCGTCGTCGGGCAATGCCTGGGCGACGACCAGGGCGCTGTAGCCGGTGAAGGTGCCGACCTCCAGGTATTTCCGGGCGTTCATCAGCCGGACCAGCACCTGCATGAACCGCCCCTGGTCGCGGGAGATCTGCATGCCCGCCCACTGGCCGGTGACCTTCGTCGTCTCGTCGCGCAGCCGGTCCAGCAGCGGCTCGGGCGCCAGCGTCGCCTTCAGCAGATAGTCGTACAGCGCGTCATTGAGAAAGCTGCCTCTGGACATATCTCATCTCCATCCGGTCAAATCGACTTCGTAACGAGGGGGCGCGACATGGCGAAACTGGAAGGACCCGAACGCAAGGCGGCGCTGGCCGGGCTCGACGGCTGGTCCGAGGTGCCGGGCCGTAACGCTATCACCAAGCACTACAAGTTCAACGACTTCAACGAAGCGTTCGCGTTCATGACGCGGGTCGCGATGGCGGCCGAGAAGGCCGACCACCACCCAGAGTGGTTCAACGTCTACAACCGGGTCGAGGTGACGCTGTCGACTCACGACGCGGGCGGCGTGAGCAAGAAGGACATCGCGCTCGCCGCCTTCATGGACGAGGCGGCGAAAGCGTTCGCCTGACGGATAGGGTTGGGCTCGCACAATAAAAAGGGGCCGCGAAGGCCCCTTTTTCCGTCCTATGCGGACAAACTCACTTCGGACCCATGCGCAGCGCGCCGTCGAGACGGATGGTCTCGCCGTTCAGCATCACGTTGTCGAAGATGAACATGGCGGTCTTGGCGTATTCGCCCGGGTCGCCCAGGCGCGGCGGGAACGGCACCGACTGGCCCAGCGCGTCCTGCACGTTCTGCGGCAGGCCCTTCAGCATGGGGGTGATGAACAGGCCGGGCGCGATGGTGCAGCAGCGGACGCCGTCGCGCGCCAGGTCGCGGGCGACCGTCAGGGTCATGGAAACCACGCCGCCCTTGGACGAGGCGTAGGCCACCTGGCCGATCTGGCCCTCATAGGCCGCGACCGAGGCGGTGTTGACGATCACGCCGCGCTCGCCGTCGGCCAGCGGGTCCATGGCGCACATGCGCACGGCAGCGAGGCGGATGCAGTTGAAGGTGCCGATCAGGTTGACGTTGATCACCTTGGTGAACACCGCCAGCGAATGGGGCTCGCCCTTCGACACGGTGCGGCCGGCGTCGGCGACGCCGGCGCAGTTCACCAGGATGCGGGCGTCCTGGCCGTGGGCGGCCTTGCCCTTGTCCAGGCCGGCGATGACGCTGTCCTCGCTGGTCACGTCGACCTTGGCGAAGACGCAGCCCATTTCCTTCGCGGCGGCTTCGCCCGTGGTCTCGTTGACGTCGAAGATGGTGACTTTTGCGCCCTTGGCCAGCAGCGCTTCCGCGGTGGCCCGGCCCAGGCCGGATGCGCCGCCGGTGATCACGGCGGCAACTCCGTTCACATCCATTCTCTCGTCCCTTTTTGTTGCGTTTGTTTTGTAATCGGCGGGCCGATGTAGCACAGCGATTTCACGGAGTCGAGGGCACGACAGGGGCTGTTCCCGCCTTCGCCAGCTGGCGCTCGCGGCGGGTGATGTAGAAGGTCGAGGCGATCAGCAGCAGTGCACCGGCGCCGGTCCAGACGTCGGGATACTCGGCGAACAGCAGCACCCCGGCGGCGGTCGAGAACAACAGCCGCGAATACTCGAAGGGCGCCATCGCCGATGCCTCGGCCAGCCGGTAGCCACGCACCACGCAGGTCTGCAGCAGGGTGGCGACGATGGCGGTCGCCGCCAGCAGCACCAGCTCGCGCCCGTCCGGCGTCTCCCAGTTGAGCGCCGCGGGGATGGCGAGCACCACGGTCTGCGCCAGCACCGCATAGAACACCAGCGTCTCGGTGCGGTCTGTTCGGGTCAGGATGCGCACCAGCACCACGTTGACCGCCGCCAGCCCGGCCGCGGCAAGGGCGATCAGCGCCGCCGGCTCCATGCCGGGCCCGGGCCGCATGACGATCAGCACGCCGACGAAGCCCACCAGGGTCGCGGCGGTCCGGTACCAGCGCAGCCGCTCGGACAGGAACAGGGCCGCCAGCACCAGCACGAACAGCGGCCGCGAGAACAGGATCGACGTCACCTGCGCCAGCGGCAGGTGGACGAACGCATAGAAGGCGGCCAGCAGGATCAGCCCGGAGCTGACGGCGCGCACCAGCTGCAGCACCGGCCGATGGGTCTTGAACCCGCCCAGGCCCACCCGCCACATGAACGGCAGCACGATCACCAGACCGAACGCGCCGCGGAAGAACGCGATCACCGTCGGCGGCAGGGTCTCGCCGGTCAGCTTGACCAGGGTCATCAGCACCGTGTTGAGCACCGCCGCCGCCAGGATCCAGACCGCGCCGCGCAGATTGTCGCGGGCCTGCTCGGGCCTGTCCGGCGCCGGCGCCACTACTCGGCCGGCTCCGGCGCGGGCTTGGCCGGCTCGTTCCGGGCGGCCGCCCGTCCGGCGGCCTCGCGCCGGGCGATGTAGACCGTGCTGACCAGGATCAGGCCGGCGCCGACCAGGGTGAACACGTCCGGCGTCTCGCCGAACAGCGCGATGCCGATGATCGTGACGAACACCAGCCGCATGAAGTCCATGGGCAGCACCGCGCCCGCGTCGGCCATGGACAGCGCCTTGGCCAGGAACCACTGGGCGGTCGAGGACACCACGCCGATGATCGCCATCACGCCCGCGTCGTGCCAGGTCATGGGTTGCCAGTAGTTCAGCGCCAGCAGCAGCGAGATCGGCAGGCACAGGGTGTTGCCGTAGAGGATGATGACCTGGGTCGGCTCGGTGGCCGACAGCTTCTTGACGCACAGCAGCGAGCCGGCCATGGCCACGGCGCCCATCAGCGCGGCGAGGATACCGATATGGATGTCCGCGAAGCCGGGCCGCACCACCACCAGCATGCCGAGGAAGCCGATCAGCACCGCGACGATGCGCCGCCGGTGCAGCGTCTCGCCCAGCAGGATCGCCGCGCCGAGAGTGGCGAACAGCGGCGCGGAGTAATTCACCGCCATGCCCTGCGCCAGCGGCACATGGGCGATGGAATAGAAGATGCCGACCATGGCGACGAGACTGCAGGTGCTGCGCAGGAAATGCAGCGGCAGCCGCCGGGTCCGCAGCCCGGCGCCGCCCGATTTCAGGAACAGCGGCAACAGCACGATCGCCCCGAACAGCGACCGCCAGAACACCATGTAGATCGGATGCATGGTCTCGGCGCCCCAGCGCAGCAGCGCCCACAGCACCGAAATGGTGGCGCTGGCGCAGATCATCAGCAGGACGGCCTGGACCGTCCTTGATGGGGCGGCGATTTTCAGCATGCGCGCAGGTTACGGCGGAAGGGACGCGGTGGGAAGATTTTGGTAAGCTCCATGAGAATTTTCGAGATGACGGGGCTCGGTGTTGACGCGACTGATTTTGCTGCTAGCTGCGCTTTTGTGGTCAACGTGCTTCCCTGCGATGGCGGACGAGCCGGCTCTGGACGCGACCGTCTCGGCTCTGAACGCCGATCCTTGGGGATATCACGGCAAGCGGGTTCGCCTTACCGGCACGCTCGGCGAATGTTATGGCTTCAATTGCGCGCTGTGCGACGGCGAACAGCAGCCGCGGCCGGGG
>CAMBYA010000247.1 GCA_945872035.1 Rhizobium sp. Q54 | reverse complement strand
CGGCATGTATCACTGGTTCTTCCTCGCCAGCCCGGCGCCGCTGCCGGAGAAGCTGATCGGGTCCGATCCGGAATACTACCTGCGCCATTCCATGGAGACCTGGGCGGGCCAGAACGCCCGCTTCGATCCGGCGGCCATGGCGGAATACATCCGCTGCTTCTCCGATCCGGAGACCATCCGCGCGACCTGCGACTGCTACCGGGCGGGCCCGACCGTCGACTGCGACATCGACGAGGCAAACCGGAAGGCGGGCGACAAGATCGGCTGTCCGACCCTGATCCTGTGGGGCGACCGCGACGGCAAATGGGACGAGGACCGCATGGTCGGCACCTGGAAACGCTGGGCGTCGGACGTGCGCGGCCAAGCTGTCCCGGGCGGCCATTTCTGCCCGGAGGAAGCGCCCGAGGAGACGGCGAAGGCGATCGGGGATTTCTTCAGCTAATCCTTCGCGCCCTTGTACGGGTCCTCGTTGATGTCCCGGTCCACCTTGCGCATGTTGGGGCCGGCCTTCAGCACCCCGCGCAGCACGAACCAGCTTACCAGGCTGATGGCGGCATAGGCCGCCACCAGGTAGGCGAGGCCCGTTGCGCCCATGAACCATCCTTCCAGTCCGAGAAACAGCGCCCCCGCGACCACGATGGCCCCGGTCGCGAAACCCAGGAACAGGTAGCCGGGCATCACCAGTTCGACGACGCCCATGGCGAAGGCGATGGCCAGCCATGCTGCCGGGTGCAGGAAGAAGTCGCGGCTGAGGATGCTGTCGATCATGACGGCTTCTTGGCGAACATCTTCGCCGCCGCGCTGAACGCGTCGGCGATGTCGGTGGGCAGGATGATGGTGCGGCTGTTGTTGCCGCTGGCGATATGGCCCATCACCTCGATCTGCCGCTTGGCGATCTCGAACTGGATCGCCTCCATGCCGCTTTCGCGGATGGCGGCGGCGAGGGTGGTGGTGGCATAGGCGTCGGCGTCGGCCTGGATGCGCTTGGCCTCGGCGACCTTCTGGGCGGTGAACAGTTCGCCCTCGGCCTTCAGCTCCATGGCGCGCTTCTCGCCCTCGGCCTTGGCGACGGCGGCGCGGCGGGCGCGCTCGGCGTTCAGCTGCTGCAGCATGGCGTCGAGGGTCTGGCTGTCCAGGTTGATGTCCAGCACCTCGGCCCGGGTCACCTCGATGCCCCAGTCGTCGGTGGCGTCACCGAGCTGCGCCTTGATGGAGGCGTTGAGCGGGGCGCGGTTGGACTGCATCTCGTCCAGGTCGATCTTGCCCAGCTCCGACCGGACGATGCCGGCCACGGTGGTGGCGACCGCGGCGTCGATGTTGCTGATCCGGTACACCGTGTTCTCGGGCGAGACGATACGGTAGAACACCACGATCGACGCCTTGATCAGCACGTTGTCCTTGCTGATGGCGTCCTGCTCGATGCTCGGGAGCTGGCGCTCGAGGATGGAGATCTTGTGCTTCACCGAATCGATGAACGGCACGATGACATTGAGGCCGGGGCCCAGGATGGCATGCAGCTTGCCCAGCCGCTCGACCACGTATTTCTCGCTCTGCGGCACGATCTTGATGGTCATGAACGACAGCATGACCAGCAGGATGATCAGTACGATCGCCGCGACCGGCACGTCGGTTAATGCGTCCATATGACTTTCGGCCCCCACCCGTGTTGAACCTGTGAAATTAGAGACCCGCACCTGTCCAATGGCAAGGAGAACCGGTCGCGGCCATTGCGGGCCGGTTCGCGACCTGCTCTAATCCGCGCCCACAATCACGCGTGAATGAACAGGGGAGAGACGCGATGGAAATGCGGGTTCTGGGCCGCACCGGCATGCATGTGAGCAAGTTCTGCTTCGGCGCCGGCATGTTCGGCTATTTCGGCAACAGCGACCAGGCCGAGTGCAGCCGCATGGTCGACCGGGCGCTTGACGCCGGCATCAACTATTTCGACACCTCGGACGTCTACTCGCACGGCGAGTCCGAGACCATCCTCGGCAAGGCGCTCGGCAAGAAGCGCGACGACGTCGTGCTCGCCACCAAGTTCAGCCTGCCCATGGGCGGCGCCAATCCGAACATGAAGGGCAATTCCCGGCGCTGGATCATCAAGGCGGCCGAGGACAGCCTGCGCCGCCTGGGCACCGACTATATCGACCTCTACCAGGTGCACCGCCCCGACAGCGCCACCGACATCGACGAGACGCTGGGCGCGCTGTCCGACCTGATCCGCCAGGGCAAGGTGCGCTACATCGGCTCGTCGACCTTCCCGGCCGAGCAGATCGTCGAGAGCCACTGGGTGTCCGAGAACCGGGGCCGCGAGCGGTTCCGCACCGAGCAGCCGCCCTATTCCATCTTCGCCCGCCGCATCGAGGCCGACGTGCTGCCGACCGTGCAGCGCTACGGCATGAGCGCCATCGTCTGGTCGCCGCTGTCGCAGGGCTGGCTGACCGGCAAGTGGCGGCGCGGCGCCACGCCCAACGACACCCAGCGCCAGAACCTGCAGCCGCACCTCTACGACATGAACCGCGCCGACAACCAGCGCAAGCTGGACCTGATCGAGAAACTGGCCGTGGTCGCCGGGGACGCCGGCATGTCGCTGATGCACATGGCGCTCGCCTTCACCACCGCGCATCCCGCGGTGACCTCGGCGATCATCGGCCCGCGCACCTTCGACCAGCTCGAGGGCCTGCTGGCCGGCGCCGACGTCATCCTGTCGGAGGAGACGCTGGACGCCATCGACGCCATCGTGCCGCCGGGCTCCAACATCAGCCACGACGACGACGGCTATGTGGCGCCCGAGATCACCGACAAGTCGCTGCGCCGCCGTCCCCGCAAGGAGCAGGCCCACGACAATTTCCGCGAGACCATCAGCAACATCGAGAAGTACAAGGCCGCGCAGCAGCAGAAGAGCTAGGCGCGGGCTTTTGGCGTCATGGTGGTCCGGCGTTTCCCGGTATGTTAAGCCTCTGGCATGACCGAGAAACGCCCCCACAGATTCGAGCTTGAGAGCAGCCGCCGCGTCGCCGACGGCTGGCTGAAGGTCGACCGGCTCACCTACCGGTTCGAGACCTTTTCCGGTGCCATGAGCGAGCCGGTGACACGCGACATCGTGCGCCGGCAGGACGCGGCCGTCGGCCTGGTCCGTCACCGCGGCCGGGGCACGCTGATCTTCGTCGAGCAGTTCCGCATCGCCGCCCACGGCAAGTCCGACGGCTGGATCGTCGAGATCTGCGCCGGCAAGCTGGACGACGGCGAGAGCGCCGAGGAGGCCATGGTGCGCGAGTTGAAGGAGGAGACCGGCTACGAGGCCGTCGCCCTGACGCCCGTCGCCTCCTACTTCGTCTCGCCGGGCTATACCGAAGAGCGCATGCATCTCTACCTGATCGACGTGGACGGCGAGCCGGGCGAGGCGCCCGGTGACGGCGACGAGGACATCAGGCTGGTCGAGCTGACCCATGACGAGGCCTATGCCTGGCTCGACCAGGGGCTGTTCCATGATTCCAAGACGTTGATCGCTCTCTACTGGCTGAGGTGCCAACCGCGATGATGAAGCTTTGGGGGCTGCTGGCGGCGATGGCCGGCGGGATGCTGCTGTCGGGCTGTATCGGCCAGGCGGTGAAGGACGACGTCAAGGCGATCGAGAAGTCGGATTACGCCCGCGCCCCGGCGACGGTCGAAGATGGCAGATCGCCGTTCCCGGACGTGCCGCTGGTGACGCTGCACGATCTGGTCTGCAATCCTGGTGCCTATGAGGGCAAGGAAGTGCGCGTGCAGGGCATCGCGTTGATCGAGCCCCGCAACAGCAATCTCTATTTCGACCTGTTCCCGCGGAATGTCGGCTCGTGCGGCCGGGCCATGATCGGCATGGACTATCCCGACGACTTCATGAAGATGGCCACGGCCTACAACCGCAAGCGCATGGAGTTCGTCGGCGTCTTCCAGCGCAACCTCTGCCCGCTGGAAAAATACAAGTACGCGCGGGTCAACGATCCCAAGGACCCGGCCCAGACGATCTGCAAGTCGGTGGAACTGCGCAGCGACGCGTTCCTCACGGGTGTTCGCGGCTGGCGGCTGATGCCGGAGTAGGCTATCCGCCCAGGTGGGCTTTCAGCCCGCCGAGCATGAAGGCGTAGGCGCCCTGGAGCTGGGTGCGGATTTCACCCTCGTCGACACCGGCCGGCGCGTCGAAGAATCCTTCCCAGAAGCAGGTGCAGGCATCCGCGCCTTCGGGCCGCACCGATAGCCGCGCCTGATAGCGGCTGGCGCCGAACGGGCCGCCGGTGGTGATCGACAGCACCTGGATCATGTTGTCGTGGTCATTGGCGTCGAGCCGCTCGTCGCCCG
>CAMBYA010000246.1 GCA_945872035.1 Rhizobium sp. Q54 | reverse complement strand
GGCGCCGGGCAGTCGGACGGTCCGCCAAGGGACGGCAGCAGATAGTCGTCGAAGATCATGATGCCACCCGGCTTGAGCGCGTCGAACCCTTCAAAGGCGTCGATCAGCACGTCGGCATAGCGGTGCGAGCCGTCCACGTAGATGAAATCGAAGCGTTCACCGGCTTCCCGGGCGGCAAAATAAGCCGCCGAGGTTCCAGTGAACTTGTCGATCCGGTCGGCATAGTCGGCCGTATTCGCATCGAACCGCGCCTCGGAACCAGCACCGGCAGCGATGCCCGCATAGGTCCGGCCGCCCTGCCAGTTGTCGACGCAGGTCAGGCGGGCGTCGGGCCAAGTGGCGAGAATGAACAGGCTCGACATGCCTTCCCAGCTGCCGATCTCGAGGACTTCCGCACCCGCCGGCAGTGGATGACGCTCGAACACCGTCAGCCAGCTGTCCAGGCGCCGGGTGAACCAGTCGGTCGAGAAGTTTCGCTCGCGCACCATGGCCCGGAAGGCGTCGCGGCGCGGCGCGAGGCGCGCCCTTTCACGCAGGACGGTCAGCCGTGTGCGCAAGATCACCGGATAGACCTGCCACGGCGTCGAACTGCGCAACAGCAGGCTCACCGAACGCAGCGCGTACCAAGGGGTCATGTCACGCCCTCGCCCTCATGACGGCAACCGCGACAGGTGTTCCGGCGGGATGGCGGCGGTTGATGGCGTATTCCTTGCATGCGATACTTCCCGACCAATGGCCATTTGGGGGCGCTGGGTGGACGACGACCAGCAGGACTACAGGTCCCTGTTCGACAACGCGGTCGAAGGAATGTACCGCACGTCACCCGACGGGCGATACCTCGCCGCGAACGACGCGCTGGCGCGCATCTATGGCTACGAATCCGCCGAGGCACTGATGTCCGGACTGACGGACATCGCCGGTGCACTTTATGTAAACCCGCGTGATCGCGACAGATTCCGCGCGGCGATCGAGGGCACCAACGCGGTGCATGACTTCATTGCGCGGGTCTACCGCAAGGACGGCAGCCAGATCTGGATCAGCGAAAACGCCCGTTCGGTGCGCGCCGGCGACGGTACGCTGAAATGGTACGAGGGCTTCGTCCAGGATATCACCGAGCGGGTCAAGGCCGACGAGAGGCTGCGCCTGGCGGCCAGCGTGTTCGACACCGCGGCCGAGGCGATCATGGTGCTGAATGATGAATTTTGCGTCACTGCCGTCAATCCCGCCTATTCCGCGATCACCGGCTACACCGGATGGGACGTGATCGGCGGCTTGCCGCCCTTCCTGGAATGGGGCCAGCCGGACCCGGAATACCCGCGGATCGGCATGGCTGTCCTGCGCCGCGGGATCGAGATCAACGGCCGCTGGACCGGCGAGCAGTGGAACCGGCGGAAAGGCGGCGAGCGGTATGCCGAACACCTGTCCGTCGTGCCGATCCCCGGCGGCAACGGACAGGCCGGACGCTACCTGGTGGTGTTCAGCGACGTCACCCAGCGCAAGCTGGACGAGGAACGCATCCGCTACCAGGCCAGCTATGACCAGCTGACCGGCCTGCCGAACCGGGCGCTGTTCATGGACATGCTGGCCAAGGCGCTGTCCCAGGCCGAGCGGGACGGAGAAATGGTCGGCCTGATGTTCGTCGATCTGGACGGCTTCAAGATGATCAACGACACCATGGGGCATGACATGGGCGACCTGCTGCTGCAGGAGGTCGCCGTTCGGCTGAGGCGCTGCATGCGCTCGTCGGACACGGTTGCGCGCCTGGGCGGCGACGAGTTCACCGTGCTGATGCCGGGCATGCTCGACTTCCGCAACGCGCCGCGGGTCGCCGAGCGCATCACGGAAACGCTGCGCGCGCCGTTCGCGCTCGCCGGCAAGGAGGCATTCATCTCGGCCTCCATCGGCATCACGACGTTCCCGAACGACGCGATCGACGCCGCGACCCTGCTGAAGAACGCAGATGCGGCCATGTACCGCGCCAAGGAGCAGGGCAAGCAGCATTTCCAGTTCTTCACCGCCGAGATGAATGCCGAGATCGAGGAGCGGCTGATCCTGATCAACGGACTCAACATGGCGCTGGAGCGCGACGAGTTCGTGCTGCACTACCAGCCCAAGGTCCACCTGGAGACCGGCCGCCTCACCGGCACCGAGGCGCTGCTCCGATGGCGCCATCCGGAGCTGGGCATCGTGTCCTCGGGCAAGTTCATCCCCATCATGGAAGAAAGCGGCCTGATCGGCCAGGTCAGCGAGTGGGTGATCGAGGCTGCCTGCCGGCAGCACCGCCAGTGGCGGGACGAGGGCCTGGATATCAAGGTCGCGGTCAACCTGTCGGTCCGCCAGCTGCGTCAGCCCGGCCTCGCCAGGACGGTCGCCGAACTGCTTGAGCGCACCGGAATCGAATCTGCCGGGCTGGAGCTGGAAATCACCGAGAGCATGCTGATGAAGGACACCGAGAACGCAGTCAGGACGCTGCGCGAGCTGGCCGACATGGGCGTGAGTCTGGCGATGGACGATTTCGGCACCGGCTATTCGTCGCTCTCCTACCTGAAGCGCTTCCCGCTCCACACCATCAAGATCGACCGCTCGTTCATCAACAACATCGCCACGGATCCCGACGACTACGAGATCATCCGCACGATCATCACGATGGGGCATTCGCTGCGCCGGCGCGTCGTCGCCGAAGGCGTGGAGACCCGGCAGCAGTTGAGCATCCTGCGCGAACTGGGCTGCGACGAGATCCAGGGCTATGTGCTGAGCCCGGCGATTCCCGCCGACGACCTGGCCAAGCTGGTGCGCCGCGGCAAGTTGCTCGAGGACGACCCGCCAACGGTCAGGACCATCGCCCGCTGAGGCGCTAACGGACCTCGCAAAGGGCCGGATTGTCGAGCGACGCCTTGTTGAGCGCCACCCAGTTCGGCAACGCCAGGAAGCAGACCGCCACCGACTTGCCGCCCTGGAGAGTCACCACCACGGTGTCGCTGGACGCATCGCCTGCCACCCGCTTCGCCGCGTCCATCGGCAGCATCATCACCGAGCGGATTTCATAGCCTTTGGCGAGCAGCCCATTGACTGACTGTGTATCTTGCGCGGCGGCGCCTTGCACAAGCGTCGCTGTCCCGGCAAAGGCAAGGCAAAGTCCGCGGCAGATCCTTCGCATCCTGTCCTCCCCCGACGATCGTTTGGCGTATCATCATACCACGACCTGGACGCGGCCGCATCCAGGTCGGATCGGCGAGACATCAGGCCCCAAAACGCCAGAGGCCCCGCCGGTGCGTACCGGCGGGGCCTCCGTGCAGGGCGAAGCCTGTCCGCTCTAGAAGTAGTACGAGGCGCCCACGGATACCTGATGGGCCGCCGGCTCGACCACGAAGCTGTTGGCGGGGTTGATCTCAACCTCGTAGCCTCTGTAGTTCACGTAGGTGTAATCCAGGCGACCGGCCCAGCCGCCGCCGAGCGCTACCTCGACGCCGCCGCCGACGCGCCAGGCGTTGCGGGTGATCCCGTCATCGAAGACCGTCGTCGGGGAACCGCCGGACGGCGTGTTGATGAAGCGCGTATTGAACCGGGTCTGTCCCCAGCCGCCGCCCGCGTAGAGCATCGTGCTGTCGGACACCAGGATGCCCAGTCGCCCCATGACACCCCAACTCCAGCGGTTGCCCTGCTCGATGCGGCTGTCGCTGGTGTTGTCGGTGACCGATGTGTTGCCGCTCGCGTCGCTCCAGCGTCCGGTCCCCTCGACGCCGAGGATGAACCTGTCGCTGAGCGGGAAATTGTAACCTAGCAGGGCGCCGGCGGCGATGCCGTCGCTGCCCAGGCCAGTCAGCCGGCCGCCATTCTCCGAACTGAAATCAGGAAGATCCGAACGGTTGTTCAACTGGACGCTGTCGTAGCCGACCTGTCCGCCGATATAGAGCCCGGTAAACGGGTTGCGGTCGCCATAGGATTGCGCGGCGGCCGTACCAGCCGTCGCGGCCAGCAGGCCGGCCGCGACGCAGGTGGTTCGCATAACATTGTTCATCAAGGACTCCTCAGTTTGCCGACTCCGTGCCGTACAAACCTCGGAGAACCTCGTTGGTTCCCTCAGGAGATAGTTTTATCCTGAAATAACAAATACTTGTCCGAAACGATCAGCGCGGCGGCAGGCCCCGCTTGGCACGTTCGGCGTTCATGCGTTCCTTGTCACCGCTGAGCCGCTCTCCGAGCTGGTCTTCGGAAATCGTGCCCGCCATGTGCTGGCCGGCCGTGCCGCCATTGTACATGATCATCTTCTCGACAGTGACCGCCAGGATCGTGCGCAGCGGCGAATCCAGCAGGTTGTAGAAGAACTCCTCGCCTTCCTTGCT
>CAMBYA010000245.1 GCA_945872035.1 Rhizobium sp. Q54 | reverse complement strand
GATGCGGGTGCTTCCTCTTCCTTGCGGCGCATGCGGTTGATGCCCTTGACCATCAGGAAGATGGCGACGGCCACGATCAGGAAGTTGATCACCGTGTTGATGAACACGCCGACGTTGATGGTTGCGGCACCGGCGTCTGTCGCCGCCTTGAGCGTGGCGTATTCACCGCCGGAAAGATTGACGAAGTAGTTGCTGAAGTCGATGCCCCCGGAAATATAGCCGATCGGCGGCATGATGATGTCCTTCACCAGCGATCCGACGATGGAGCCGAAGGCGGCGCCGATGACCACGCCGACCGCGAGGTCGATGGCGTTGCCCTTTACCGCGAACTCGCGGAATTCCTTGATCATGCCCATGAAAGCGTCCCTCCCGAGGATGCGTGCCGGTTGCAGTGTCGCGCAATAGCGCAGGCGCCGCAATCCGTCATTAACCCAAACTGGTAACAGCTACTTGATAACATAAAGAGATTTTGGCAACGCCCCGGCGTCGAGGCGGGCCTTGAACACCTGGACCAGCTTGCCGAAATCGCTGACGTTGCAGCGCAGGTCGTCGCCCTTTCCGCTCAGGGAATCGATCACGCCTGCGTTGACGTGCCGTTGATCCTCGTCGCCACAGGTGAAGTGGTAGAGGTACAGCTTGTCGCCCTCGATACGCGCGAGGTCGTAGTAGAACTCGTCGGACCCTGCCTGCTGGGTGACGTAGAAATCGCCGAACGCCCGCCGCAGCGTGATCGGCGCATCGTCCTTCTCCTCGTTGGAACGGGCAACGTAGCCGCCATCGACCTTGCTTATGGAGCCTTTCTCGTCCTCGACCCAGGTCTGGCCGTCATCGCCCAGGCTGGAGCAGCTATAGCCGGTCTTGCCATCGAATATGGGGGCAGCCTGGTCCGGCTGGATCAGCGCCGTCTTGCTGACGAAGCAGCCGGAGAGGGCAAGCGCAAGCAGGCCCATGATGGACAGGCGGAAGACGCGTGGGATGGCCGATCCCTCGATCCGGTGAGGAGTGGGACGTTGGCGGCCCGAGGCCGCCTGTCAGTTTCGCGGGAAGCTCGTGGCCTTCGGCAGTGCCTTGGCCAGCGCGGCCTGCAGCTCGGGCGAATCCGGAGTCACGTCGGACTTGAAGGTCTGGACGAAATTTCCCTCGGCGTCGATCAGCACCTTGTTGAAGTTCCAGCTTGGCACCGCCGTCCGGCCGCCAGCCTCGCGCACCCATTTGTAGAACGGGTGGGCGTCCTTGCCGGTCACCGGATTGCTCTCGGTCAGCGGGAAGGTGATGCTGTAGTTGGCGTCGCAGAATTTCTTGATCTTGGCGTTGTCGTTGTATTCCTGCGCGAAGCTGTCAGACGGCACGCCGACCAGCACGAGGCCCTTGTCCTTGTAGGTTTTCCAGATGGCCTCGAGGCCCTTGTATTGCGGCGTGAATCCGCAGAACGAGGCGGTGTTGACGACCAGCAGTGCCTTGCCCTGGTAAGTCTTCAGCGGCATCGGCTCGCCCTCGATGGAGACGAACTCGAAATCATAGGCGGAGTGCTGTGTCGCGGCGTTGGCGTCGTCGGTCATGAAAGGCGCCATCAATGCGCCGAGCGCGGCGGTCGCGAGGGCACCCAGAACGCGTATCTGTCGGATCATGCGGCTTCCTCCTTGCGGGAGCGCGCAGCTTAGCCCGTTTTCCCCCGGATTTGCATGATTTCGTCTGTCCGACATTCACGCGGGCATGTAGGGTTTGCCCACAAAACAGGGGAATACGATGACCGACGCCATTCCGAGCACCATGTCCGCCGTGACTTTCGCAACGACCGGCGGGCCGGATGTCCTGCAATTGACCACCGTCCCGACGCCCGAGCCGGGTGAGGGCGAGGTCCTGATCAAGGTCGAGGCCGCGGCGCTGAACTGGGCCGACATGCTGGAGCGCAACGGCTCCTATCCGGGATGGTCCGACAAGCCGGATTCGATCATGGGCCTGGAAGTTGCCGGCACCATCGCCAAGGTGGGCGAGGGCGCCAACCGCTTCAACGTGGGCGACCGGGTGTGCGCGCTGCTGGCGGGCGGCGGTTACGCCCAGTATGCGGTCGCACCGTCGCCGCAGGTGCTGCCGCTGCCGCGGGGCTTCTCCATGGCCGAAGGCGCCGCGGTTCCCGAGGCATTCTGCACCGTCTGGACCAACATGATCGAGCGCGGCCACCTGCGCCCCAGCGACACGGTGCTGATCCATGGCGGCGCGTCGGGCATCGGCACCACGGCGATCCTGGTCGCCAAGGGACTGGGGTCGAAGGTCATCGTCACTGCCGGCAGCGACGAGAAATGCGCCAAATGCGAGCAGATCGGCGCCGACAAGGCGATCAACTACAAGACACACGACTTCTCCGAGGAAGTGCGCAAGTTCACCGATGGCGCCGGTGTAGACGTGGTTGTCGACATCATCGGCGGTGACTACATCCAGAAGAGCCTGGACCTGCTGAAGCAGGACGGACGGCTGGTCAGCGTCGGCATGCTGGGCAGCAACGACGTCAACATCAAGCTATCGACGGTGCTGATGAAGCGCCTGACCATCGCCGGCTCGACCCTGCGCACCCGCACGGTCGCCGAGAAGGGCGCGCTGATGGCCGAGTTGAAGCGCTGCATCTGGCCGATGTTCGACTATGGCGGGGTGCGCCCTGTGGTGGATTCGGTGTTTCCTGCCGAGAAGGCCAACGAAGCCCATGCGCGCATGGAGCAGAAGCTGCACACCGGCAAGATCATCATCACCTTCAGCCACTAGCTACCGTACGGTAACAATCGATTGCGCAGTCTCTGACTGTCCGCGTAGGCTTTCATCAGGAAGCTTGGGAAGGGTGAAGCCATGAGTTTTCCCGAAGCTCGATTGATCAAGACCAACGGTATCGAATTGGCCGTGCATGAGGCGGGGCCGAAGGACGGCGTGCCCATCGTGCTGTGCCATGGGTTTCCGGAACTTGCCTACTCCTGGCGGCACCAGATTCCGGCGCTCGCCGCTGCCGGCTACCACGTCATCGCGCCCGACCAGCGCGGCTACGGCGACAGCAGCAAGCCTGACGACGTCCAGTCGTATGACATCCATCACCTGACCGCCGACCTCACCGGCCTGCTCGACCACTTCGGCATCGAGAAGGCGATCTTCTGCGGCCATGACTGGGGCGGGCTGGTCGTCTGGCAGGTGCCACTGCTGCATCCGGAGCGGGTCGCCGGGATCATCGGGGTTGGCGTGCCGTTCCTGCCACGCGGTCCGGTCGATCCGATCGAGCTGTTCCGCAAGGCGTTCGGCGACCGCATGTACATCGTCAACTTCCAGGATTCGCACGAGGCCGACGAGGTGTTCGACTCCGATCCGTACCGGGTGTTCGACGTGCTGATGCGCAAGAATCCGGTCTCGCTCGACCAGTTCCTGAAGATGCCCAACGCCGACCGCGTGCCGGACCTGGTCACCCGGGTGAAACTGGGTCCGTGGGACACGCCGCGAATCGTCGGCGAGGAGGAGCTGCGCGTGTTCGCCGATACCTTCAAACGCAGCGGCTTCACCGGCCCGATCAACTGGTACCGCAACTGGAGCCGGAACTGGTCGACGACGGCGGACCGGCCGCAGCGGGTCGACGTGCCCTGCCTGTTCGTGCGCGCCGGTAACGACCTGGCGACCGCAACCATCCCGGATCTGGAAAAGGGCATGGCCGCATGCGTCGCCGATCTGGAATGCCACGAGATCAAGGACAGCGGCCACTGGACCCAGCAGGAATATCCGGACGAGCTCAACGCCATCCTGGTCGACTGGTTGAACCGCCGGTTTCCGGCCTAGGCTTCGTCCGGCGCCCGGAGCGCGTCGGCCAGGCTGATCGGTTGCCGTCCACTCTGGCGGAAATTGATCGTGTCGCGGGACACGGCGCCGCCCGAGATGATGAATGTCATCGCCTCGTCCAGCGTCCAGTCGGTCTCGATGATCTGGCCGAGCGGCACCAGTTCCAGGTAGCCCGAGGTCGGCACCGGCGTGGTCGGCACGTAGACCGCGGCGATTTTCTCGCCGGTATCCACGTCGGTCAGCGTGCGGGTTACGATGCCGACGGCTTTCATCTCGTTGTGCGGGAACGAGATCAGCACCACGCGCTGAACGCCGTCGGGCTTCTGCTGCATGGCGGAAAGCAGTTTCTTGGTGGCGCCGTAGATCTTTTCGACAAGCGGAATCCACTGCATGATCCGGTCGAACAGCGCGAGCAGCCGGGCGCCGATGAACTGGCTGGTCGCCCAGCCGATCAGCAGGATGAACGACAAGGTCAGGATCAGCGCCAGGGCGGTCTGCATGGCGTCGCCCGCGAACCAGCCGGCCAGTGGTCCCAGATATTCGGTGA
>CAMBYA010000244.1 GCA_945872035.1 Rhizobium sp. Q54 | reverse complement strand
TCGGACTCCATCCTGCCGTTCTACGAACAGATCAGCAGCCGGGTGCACAAGCACGGCATGAAGCTGTTCCAGCAGATCTACCACTCCGGCGCCAGCGGCGGCGGCACGCCGGATTCCTGGTCGGTCAGCGGCGTACCCAACCCGATGATCCAGGTCATGCCCTTCGTGCTGACCAAGATGCAGATCGACGACCTGGTCGACGCGTTCGCCAAGGCGGCGCGGCGGGTGCGCGACGGCGGGCTGGACGGCGTCGACATCCACGCCTCGTCGGGCTACCTGATCCACGAGTTCCTGTCGCCCGCGCTCAACAAGCGCGAGGACGAGTATGGCGGCAGCCGCGAGAACCGCATGCGGTTCATGATGGAGGTGATCGCCGCGATCCGCGCCGAGGTCGGCAACGACATCGCCGTGGGCGTGCGCCTGCCCAACGAGGACTACGTGCCCGGCGGCCTAGACGCCGCCGAGAACGCGGCCATCGCCGCGCTGGTCGATCCGCATGTGGACTATGTATCGCTGCACATGGGCGCCTACTGGCGGTTCCACAAGCTGATCGCGCCGTCGGACGATCCGCTCGGTGTCGAGATGAAGCCCAACAGCGTCATCACGAAGGTGGTCACCAAGCCGACCATCGTCGTCGGCCGCATCATGACCATCGACCACGCCAGCTCGATCATCGCCAATGGCGAGGCCGACATGGTCTCCATGGTGCGCGCGCTGATCGCCGATCCGGAGATGCCGAACAAGGCGCGGCGGCTGGAGGAGCACAAGATCCGCCCCTGCATCGGCACCAACATGGGCTGCGTCGGCCAGCTGATGACCCGCGGCGTGATCAGCTGCGTGGTCAACGTGGCGGCGGCGCAGGAAGCCCGCGTGAGCTTCGACCCCGAGGACAAGGTGGCGCAGCCGAAGACGCTGCTGATCGTCGGCGGCGGCCCCGCCGGTCTCGAGGCGGCGCGCACCGCCGCCATGCGCGGCCACAAGGTGGTGCTGCACGAGGCCATGCGCCGCCTGGGCGGCCAGGTGGCGCTGGCGGCCGACGCGCCGCACCGGGCCGACGTGGGCACCATCACCCGCTGGCTGTCCGACGAGATCGACAATCTGGGTGTCGAGGTGCACCTCAACTCCATGGTCGACGCCGACATGGTGGCCGAAATCGCGCCCGACGAGGTGATCATCGCCACCGGCACCACGCCCCGCTATGACGGCTTCCAGGTGTCGACGCCGTCGGTGCCGATTCCCGGCTTCGACCTTCCGCATGTCCACAATTCGTGGGAGATGTTCGGCGTCGGCGGCCAGGTCGACATCCAGGGACCGGCCGTTGTGTTCGACGACACCGGCACCTTCGAGGCGATCTCGGTGGCCGATGTGCTGCTCAAGGCCGGCGTCCACGTCACCATGGTCTCGCGCATGGAACAGCTGGGCCAGAACGTGCCCTTCCCACCGGTCACCGTCGGCGCGGCACGCGAGCGTCTGATGTCGGCCGACTTCGACTTCATCGGCGGTCACTATCTGCGCGGGATCACGCCCGGCGAGGTGGAGATCGGCGTACTGTTCACCGACCGCGTCCGCACGCTCCCGGCAAAGACCGTGGTGCTGGTCAGCTTCAACGAGCCGAACCGCGACCTGGCCAACGAGCTCACCGCTCGCTTCTCCAACGTCAAGGTCCACATGATCGGCGACGTGAAGGGTCGCAACAGCATGATGACCGCCATCCACGAGGCGGCCGAACTGGCACGCGCGATCTGACGCTTCCAAACGTAAAGGGGCGCGGCCGTCGCCGGCCGCGCCCCTTTCCTGTTTCCGTCACCCGCTACTCGACCGAGAACACCAGCAGCACGTTGCCGGGCATCTTGCCGGCGAAGCCATAGCCCGAGTTCATGATCAGCATGCCGGCATGGGCCAGCGGCGCCGTGCCGCCACCCATGGAGCCGCCGCGCGCGGTCGCGCCGTTGACGGTCCTGAAGTCGGTCACGGTGTCGTACTCCCACAGCACCTTGCCGTTCGCGCCGTCGAAGATGCGGATGAAGCCGTCATTGGCGCCTGCAAGCACCAGGTCCTCGGTGGCGGTGATGGCGCCCGAATAGCCGGGATGGCAGAACGGCTTGCCGCCGCAGACGTTCTCGGAAGGCGCCTGCCACTTGTAATCGCCCGTCAGGATGTCGAGCGCGTACATGCCGGGGCGCGGATGGTCGCCCTCGGGATAGCGGTTCCCGTCCGGAACATCGGATACGGGTGCGAACACCGTGTCGCCCGAGGCGGCGATGCCGAAATGGATGCCGGCGACGACACCGCCGCGGCCGACCTTGTTCTTCCACAGCAGCTTGCCATCCTCGGCATCGAAGCCGTACATGATCGATGACTTCTGGCCCGCGAGCACGACGTCGCGCCCGTCCTTGGCGGTGGCCAGGATCGGGCCTGCGCCGAAGTCGAAATCGGGGCCGTCCTCCTCCGGGCAGTTGGTCTTGTCGGCGGCCTCGCAGGCGCCGTTCCAGACGTCGTCCTCGAGCACCTGGTGCGACCAGATGATCTTGCCGGTGTCGAGGTCCATGGCGATGACGGCATCGCTGTGCTCGGTGGCGGGCGACGAATAGTTGTCGCCGGTGGCGATGTAGAGCCGGTTGCGCTTCTCGTCGATGGCCGGTGTGTTCCACAGCGCCACGCCCGACGGGCCGAATTTCTTCGCACCCACCGCATTGACGCCCTGCTCCTTCGGCTCGTCGACCACGTATGTCTGCCAGATCTGCTCGCCGGTCGCCGGATCGAGCGCCACCATATTGCCGCGGAAGGTGCAGCACTCGTATTTCGGGTCGATCCGCGCCTCTTCCAGCGACGAGACCGGCACGATCAGCTTGTTCTTGTACAGCACCGGCGCGGCGGTGATCGTCAGGTTCGGATGGTCGCCCGGCCTCACCTTCCAGACCTGCTCGCCGGTCTTCGCCTTCACCGCGTAGACGTTGCCCACCAGGTCGCCGAAATACATCAGCGGATCGGCCGCGGCGTCGCCCTTGGTCCACGGGGCGACGACGATGCCGGTGCGCACCTCCGCGCCGGCATGGAACGTCCAGCGCGCGCAGCCCGTGGCGCGATCGAGTGCGAAGACGGTGCCGTCATGGCTGCCGACGAAGACCGCCCCACCGGCCAGCGCCGGCTGCGAGCGCGAGCGCAAGGCGTTGGGGAACGCCAGCGACCATTTCAGCTTCAGCTTGCCGACGTTCTTGCGGTCAATACCGGCCGTGCGGTTGTCGATGAAGTGGCTGTTGCGCCGGTCGAGGCCCCAGCCTTCGAACACCGGCGGCTCGCCCGCGTCGAACGCGGACGTACCGGCCGCGCACATCTTCGGCGCATAATCGGCGGCGGAACCCAGCTTGCGCTTGGCAAGGAACTCCGCGACCGCCTTCTTGTCGTCGTCGGTCAATTCGGCGGCCTCGGCCTGTTCCTTCATCACACCGGCAGTCAATGCGCGGTAGATGGATTCCGGCGTCATCAGCGACAGCATGGCACGTTGCGGTGCGCGGTTGAGGCCCGTGTCGTGGCACGCCGCGCACAGGCCGTTATAGACCTCGCCGCCCTTCCCCGCGGCAGCCGGATCGAGCTCCTTGAAGTCGCCGCCGCTCCGATAGGCCTGGTCGGCCGATGCCTTGCCGCCACCCGCCACCGACGGCGCGGCCTGCTCGCCATGCGGCGAAGCCGGCGTATCCATCGCCGCGAACGCGCTTGCCGAAACAGTTGCCATTGTTGCGCCGGCCAGTGCGATACCGGCCAGGATGCCCTTGAACCTCATGCGCCTTCTCCGTCGTACGGACCGGAAGATCCCGGCCCGGGTCGCCTCGTCACGTCTCTTAGGGCGCGACCTCGAATACCAGCAGCACGTTGCCGGGCATCTTGCCGGCGAAGCCATAGCCCGAGTTCATGATCAGCATGCCGTCATGGGCCAGCGGCGCCGTGCCGCCGCCCATGGAGCCGCCCCGCGCCGTGGTGCCGTTGACGGTCTTGAACTCGGCGGCGGTATTGAACTCCCACACCACCTTGCCGGTCGCCGCGTCATAGAAGCGCAGGAAGCCGTCATTGGCGCCCGCCATCACCAGTTCCTCGGTGGCGGTGATCGCGCCCGAATAGCCGGGGTGGCAGAACTCCTTGCCGGCGCAGGTGTCGGCCGACGGCGCTTTCCAGACATAATCGCCGGTCTTGACGTCAAGTCCGTACATGCCGGGCCGCGCTTCCTCCGGATACTTGTTGCCGTCCGGCACGTCGCTGACCGGCGCGAACACCGTGTCCCCGCTGGCGGCGATGCCGAAATGGATGCCGGCGACCACGCCGCCGCGGCCGACCTTCTGCGTCCACAGATGCTTGC
>CAMBYA010000243.1 GCA_945872035.1 Rhizobium sp. Q54 | reverse complement strand
CGGGTGACCGCGAACCCCGATCGCTCCCTGATGCTGGAGTTCGAGCGCGTGGGCGGCACGCCCGAGCGGCTCCGGATCACCCTCGACGGCTCACGCACATGACGTTGCAACAGGAAATCCATACGGCCGCCGAACTGTTCGAGCGCGCGGCGCGGCTGTGGCCCGGCAACGATGCGGTGATCTTCCCCGAGCGGCGCTGCACCTATGCCGAACTTCAGCGCAAGGCCCATGAGCGGGCGCGCAGCCTGGCGGCGATGGGCGTCGGCCGGGGCGATCATGTGGGCCTGCTGATGCCGAACTGCGTCGAGTTCGTCGAACTGGTCTACGGCGTTGCCCTGCTGGGCGCGGTGCTGGTGCCGCTGAACACCCGCTACAAGGCGCGCGAGCTGCACTATGTGCTGGAGAACGCCGACGTCTCCGTGCTGGTGACGTCGGACGCGCTCAAGCCGCATGTGGATTTCGCCGAGCTGCTGATGGCGGCGCTGCCGGACCTCGCCGGCAAGGCCGATCCAGGGTCGCTGCACCCCAAGGAAGCGCCGGCGCTGCGGTCCGTCGTGATGTTCGGCGGCGGCGCGCCGGCCGGTTTCATCGCTCAGGCCGCGTTCGAGGCCATGTCCGATGATGCGCTCACGCTGCCCGTGCCGGTCGATCCGGCCGATACCGGCATCATCATGTACACGTCGGGCACGACGGCCAATCCGAAGGGCTGCATGGTGCCGCACCATGCGCTGGTCGGCAGCGCCGTCGACCTGTGGCGCTACCGCTATTCGATCGGCCCGGCGGACCGGATGTGGGATCCGCTGCCGGCGTTCCATATCTCCTACCTGCTGCCGTTCATGTGCGTGGCCCATGGCGGCGGCGCGATGATCTCCCAGCTGCATTTCGACGCGGGCGAGGCGCTGCTTCTGATCGAGCAGGAGCGGGCGACGTGGATCTGGCCCAGCTTCGAGGCCATCTGTGCCGACCTGATGAACCATCCCGACTTTTCCCGCCGCGACCTGTCGTCGGTGAAGCGGATCAACGCGGTCGGTGGACGGGGCCTGCTGCAGCGGTTCCAGGACGCATTCCCGGGCGCGGTGCAGACCGCGGCCTATGGTCTCACGGAATCCTGCGGCATCGTCTGTGCCAACCTGCCCGAGGACGATCTGGAACACCGGCTGACCAGCAATGGCGCTGCGCTGCCTGGCGTGGAGCTTCGGGTGATCGACAAGGAAACCGGCGAGACGCTGGGCCCGGGCCAACAGGGCGAGTTGCTGATCCGGTCTGGGGCCATCTTTTCGGGCTATTACAAAGACCCGGTCAAGACCGCCGAAACGCTGCGGGACGGCTGGCTGCACACCGGCGACCTGTGCTCGCTGGACGAGGGCGGCCGGGTTCGCTTCCACGGCCGTGTGAAGGACATGCTGAAGGTTGGCGGCGAGAACGTCGGCGCGGTGGAGATCGAGAGCTACCTGATGACCCATCCGGCGGTGAAGCTGGCCCAGGTCATCGGCGTGCCGGACGCCAGGCTGGGCGAGGTGCCGGCGGCCTTCGTCGAGCTGGTACCGGGCGCGGCGCTGGACCCGGCGGAACTGGTCGCCTACTGCAAGGGCCAGATCGCCAGCTACAAGATCCCGCGATTCGTGCGGTTCGTGACCGAATGGCCCATGTCCACGACGAAAGTTCGTAAACCCGATCTGGCGAAGCTGCCACTGGGCGAGCGGCTAATCTAGGAGATTGCCATGCTCAAGCACAAGGGACTGAGAGCCTGGCTCTCCTGGCTTGCCAATGGCGTCCTGCTGCTGTTCGGCATGTGGATGCTGTTGTCCAGGCATGTTCCCGAGCACATCGCGGTCAGGGTCTTGGTCGCAGTTGCGGTATTTCTTGTGGTGGTCGCGCTTATCGTAAGGCGGTTACCGAATGATCGCCCGCCCACATAGGCGCCCGCTGCGCTTCCCCAAGTCGTGGAGTTTAACGTGGAGGTTGTCCGACTCCGAAGTGCGTTGGACACACTCGTTTCCTTTCCCTCTTGCCCCGTTCCATTGAATTCGCTACATCCCGCCTGCGCTGGAGATGGGTCCGAGGAGGGGCGGGCCCGTTTCATCCCGAAGTGGGATATCGATGCCCTTCCTGGAGCCGGGATTAATCAAATCCCCTCTGGGGGAAATGGTATAAAGTCGCGCACTCGAAGGCTGATTCGCCTGATGGCGACCCCTAAGGGCAAACTTCAACCCGCGAGTTATGGGGCAACTCCCGCACCAAACAGGACATAGGTCTTAATGTTCTCACGTCTGCTTGGCCTGTTTTCAAACGACATGGCCATCGATCTCGGCACCGCAAACACCCTCGTCTATGTGAAGGGTCGCGGCATCGTGCTCAACGAGCCATCGGTCGTCGCCATCCTCGATCCGCACGGCCGCAAGCAGGTGCTGGCCGTGGGCAACGAGGCCAAGGCCATGCTGGGCCGAACGCCCGGCAACATCGCCGCCATCCGGCCGCTGCGCGACGGCGTCATCGCCGACTTCGAGGTGGCCGAGGAGATGATCAAGCACTTCATCCGCAAGGTGCACAACCACCGCTCGTTCGCCAGCCCGCAGGTCGTGATCTGCGTGCCGTCGGGCTCGACGCCGGTGGAGCGCCGCGCCATCCAGGAATCCGCCGAAGCCGCGGGCGCGCGCCGGGTGTTCCTGATAGAGGAACCCATGGCCGCCGCGATCGGCGCCGGCCTGCCGGTGACCGAGCCCACCGGCTCCATGGTCGTCGACATCGGTGGAGGCACCACCGAAGTGGCGGTGATCTCGCTGGGCGGCATCGTCTATGCGCGCTCGGTCCGCGTCGGCGGCGACAAGATGGACGAGGCGATCATCGCCTATATCCGCCGCAACCATAATCTGCTGATCGGCGAGGCCAGCGCCGAGCGGATCAAGAAGGAAATCGGCACCGCGCGGTCGCCGGTGAACGGCATCGGCGCCGAGATCCAGCTCAAGGGCCGCGACCTGATGCACGGCGTGCCGAAGGAGATCATCATCAACCAGGTGCAGATCGCCGAGGCGTTGGCCGAGCCCGTCGCCGCCATCGTCGACGCGGTGAAGGTGGCGCTGGAGCACACCGCACCCGAGCTCGCCGCCGACATCGTCGATCGGGGCATCGTGCTGACCGGCGGCGGCAGCCTGCTGGGCGACATCGACCAGGTGATCCGCGACGCGACCGGCCTGCCGGTGACGCGCGCGGAAGACCCGCTGTCCTGCGTTGCGCTGGGCACGGGCCGGTCGCTGGAGGACAACCTGTTGCAAGCGGTCCTGCTGCGGGGTTATTAGGACTTTTAGCGGACGGCAAAGGCGGTTCCCGGGCGCGGTCCTGGGCGCAGCCTTCCTCGGTTCAACTGGGAGATGCAGCCCGTGAGACGGTCAGGCGGCCGTGCGGCGCGCACAGCGAATCCAGAGCGCGGTCTGGCGCAGCGGCTTCCGTTCGCCATCTTCGTCGCTGTGTCCTTCGGCCTGCTCATCTTCTCCAAGATCTATCCGACGCTCAACGAGCAGGTTCAGGGTGCGCTGATCGACGTGGCCGCGCCGGTCGTCGACGTACTCGGCGAGCCGGTCACCGCGATCCGCGGCTTCGGCACGGTGGTCGCGGACACGCTGAACGGCGCCGAAAAGGTCGAGGCGCTGCGCGCCGAGAACGAGCGCCTGCAGCGGTGGCGCAACGTCGCCATGCGGCTCGACGGCGAGAACGCCCAGCTCCGCGCCCTGATGCGGGTCAGCGACGAGAAGCAGATCCCATCCATCTCGACCCGGGTGGTCAGCGATCCGGGCGGGCCGTTCGTGCGCGCCATCCTGCTCGACGCAGGGGTCACCAAGGGTGTCGGCAAGTTCCAGCCGGTGATGGACCCGTCGGGCGTGGTCGGACGGATCGTCACCGTGGGGCGCCAGTCCTCGCGCGCCCTGCTGCTGACCGACCTGAACAGCCGCATTCCCGTCTTCATTCGCCGCACCGGCGACCGGGGCATACTGGTGGGCGACAACAGCGACCGGCCCAAGCTGGCCTACCTGCCCATGCAATCCTCGGCAAGGATCGGCGACGAGGTGTTCACATCGGGAGATGGCGGCATCTTTCCCGCGAAGCTGCCGGTGGGAGTCGTGGACTACGTCGATGGCCCGACCGTGCGCGTCAAGCTGGCCGCCGATCTGTCGCGGCTCGATTTCGTCAACGTCATGGCCTATGTGCCGCTCGAACAGCCGGAACAGAGCGCCGTGGCCGAGCCGCTCGAAGCGCTGCCGCAGGGTTTGTCGGTGACGGCAGAAACCGGCACGGATCGGCGGCCGGCCGCCTTCGTGCCGGCCGCCGATCCGGTGCGGCCCCGCCCGGCATTGATCCC
>CAMBYA010000242.1 GCA_945872035.1 Rhizobium sp. Q54 | reverse complement strand
CGAACTGTCGACGGTGCTCCGCCGCTACCGGCTTGCCAGTGAGGTGTCCGGGACGGCGGCATGGGAGATCTACCCCACGGAACGGCGGATTCTCGGGGACGAGAACCTGGCGCGGCTCATCGGTCGCTCGGGTCACGCCACCACAGAGGATCTCGACGAGTGGCTTCTGGCATTCCCGCCGGACACGCGGCGGAAGCTCAACCGCATGTTCGACGAGATCAACAGCGGCAGCCGCTCGGTCTACGACGTGACCCTGCGGACCAGGCTGCCGGACGGCCGGACGATCTGGCTCAGTTCCTACGGCAAGGTGCTGGGCGGCAAGATGGGCGAGCCGTTGCGGATCATCGGCACGACCCGCGACGTTACCGAGATCAAGCTGGCGGAAACGGCGCTGCATAACAGCGAGCGCAACCTGCTGGTGGCGCAGCAGATCGCCCAGGTCGGCAGCTGGGAATGGGACATCGGCAGCGAGACGCTGAACTGTTCGCCCGAAATGCTGCGTCTCTATGGCTTCCCGACCACGCGCCCGACGCTGGCAGCTATATCGCCGCCACGATGCTCCTCGGCGTGCTGATGGTGCTGGTGGTGTTGGGTCTGAACCGCCGGATCATAAGCGTACCGTTTCCCATGGCGGCGAAGATCACGGGTATCCATGCCGCCCGCGTGGTGCTGATCCTGCTACTGCAGACGGCCCAGTGGGCGGTGGTGTTCCCGCACGTGCCGTTCCTGACCTGGATGCTGTTCCTCACCGCCCAGATGGTGCTGAGCCGGCTGCCGTTCCTGCCGAACCAGGATCTGATGATGGTCGGCCTCGGGATGAGCCTGACCCATTATGTGGACGCGCCGGAGGCGGCCGTCGCCGGCATGTTCCTGGTGTCGGGCGCCCTGTTCCAGGCGGTTAATCTGGGCTCGTTCCTGCTGACCTCGGTTGGCGATCACGCGCCCCGCCACGAGGCCATCGATCCCGAGGATATGGTCGAAGAAGAGCAGGAGGCCGCCTAGAGCCGCTTGCCATTCTGGTCACGCGCGGTTGCGCACCGTCTCGGCGATGCGGAAGAACGGCGCCTTGGCGGCCTGGCGCAGGTCCTCCGGCGCGCCGACATCCTCCAGCGCCTGTTCCATGCACCGCAGCCACTGGTCGCGCTCGCTTTCGCCGATGGCGTAGGGCGCGTGCGGCTTGGTCAGGCAGAAGCCGCCATATTTCTGGCGGTAGAGATGCGGTCCGCCGAGCCATCCCGACAGATACTCGAACAGCTTTTCCCGGATCGACGCGAGGTCCTCGCCGTGCATGGCGCGGATGCCGCGCGCATCCTCGCGGTTTTCCATCGCGTCGTAGAAGGCGTTGGCCAAGGCGCGCACGCCCTCCTCGCCGCCGAGCATGTCGTAAGGTGTGGTGCCCATCTGGCTCTCTCCCGCTTTTGAACTGTCGGGCAGAGTCTAAGGGCGGCGATTCCGGCCGTCCTTGAGCAGGATCAACCGACCCGGCTGGCCTGGTTCTTCCAGTAGGGCTCGCGCAGCTCGCGCTTCAGGATCTTGCCGGAGCCGGTGCGCGGGATGTCGTCGATGAAGTCCACCGAGCGCGGCACCTTGTAGCCGGCCATGTGGTCACGGGCATAGGCGATGACGTCCTGCGGCGTCAGGAGGCTGCCGGGGCGCGGCACCACGATGGCGTGGACGCTTTCGCCCCATTCCTCGCTGGGGATGCCGAACACCGCCACGTCCATGACGTCGGGATGGTGCTCCAGCGCGTCCTCGATCTCGGCCGGGTAGATGTTCATGCCGCCCGAGATGATCATGTCCTTCTTGCGGTCGCAGATGTAGTAGAAGCCCTCCTCGTCGAAATAGGCCACGTCGCCCACGGTCTGCTTGTCGCCCTTGCGGTCCTTCAGGAACTGGTCGCGCGCCTTGTAATACTCGGTGAACACGCCCGGGCTGCGGATGAACAGCTCGCCGGGCGTATGCGGCGTGGTGACGATGTTGCCGTCGTCGTCGAGCAGGAAGATTTCCACGCCCGGCGCCGGCTTGCCGCATGACCCGGGCTTCGACAACTGGTATTCGGGCGTCAGGATGGTGTTCACGCCCAGCTCGGTCGAGCCGTAGACCTCGAACAACGACAGCTTCGGGAACTTGTCGAGGTACATCTTCTTCAGCGCATAGGACCAGGGCGCCGCGTTGGCGATCAGCACCCGCATGGAGCTGACGTCGTAGCGGGCGAACACGTCGTCGTCGACCTGGCAGATGCGCCGCACCGGCGTCGGCGCCGAGAAGGTGGACGACACCTTGTACTTGTCCACCAGCCGCAGCCAGTCCTCGGCGTCGAACTTCCGCTGCAGGATCACGGTCTGGCCCATGCCCAGGCCCATGCTCATGAACGAGGACGGACCCGAGTGATAGAGCGGGCCGGTGGTGATGTAGATGTCGTCGGGCCGGTAGCCGATCAGTTCCATCAGCTTCGCCGCCAGCTCGGCATTGCCCATGTTGTCGCGGTAAGCGCCCTTGGGCCGGCCGGTCGTGCCCGACGTGTAGATCATGGAATTGGCCTGGCCGGGCAGCAGCCGGGGCAGGATGGTGTCGGCGCTGGACCTCGCGATCAGTTCCTCGGCGCTCAGCATGTCCTTGCCGGGCGGGCCGTCGAAGACCACGATCTGGCGCACCTTGGGGATGTCCATGCGGATCTGCTCCAGCACCGGTGCGAACTCTGCGTCGGCGAAGATGAAGTCGGCATCCGAGTTGTCGGCGATATAGGCCACTTCCTCCGGCGCCAGCCGGTAGTTCATCGGCACCGAGGTGGCGCCGCACTTGCGGCCGGCGGCCATCATGGCGACGATCCACGGCGAATTGCGGCCGAACCAGACGACCCGCTGCTTCGGCTCAAGCCCCAGCGCGAGGAAGGCGTTGCCCAGCCTGTTGGCGTTCTCCTCGAGTTGCGCATAGGTCCAGCGGATGATCGTGCCGTCAGGCCGGTCGTCGATCACCGCGAGCTTGTCCGGCTGCGCGCGCGAGATGTCGGTCAACGGATCGTTCATCGCCAGTTCCCCTTGTTACCGTGCGGTTCTTCCCCGACCGCAGCAGACCAGCAGGAACGCCGGCCCGTCAAGCCCCCGATCCGTACTTCCCCTCATTCCTTAACGACGAACTCCTTGACGATCATGATCTCCAGGCTGGCCGGATCCTTCATCGCCGGCGCGGCGGCATGAGCGACGGCCGGGTTGGCGAACCAGGTGGAATCGTAACCGGCGCAGAACGCCGGCTCGCCCTGCACCGTGTTGCGCGAATACCGCGCCACGGTCGGCATGGCGAACACCGGCGGCACCTTGCCGCCCATGCTGCGCAGCGTGCGCAGCACCTTCATGCCCTCGCGCGGCCATTTGGCGTTCTTGACCACCTTCTCGTCGACCGGCAGCACGACCTGGCTTTCCGGGTCGATGAACATGGCTTCCTCGAACGCCACTTCCTCCCAGAACGGCGATCCCGGCTCGCGGATCAGCGCGTCGGCGCTTTCCAGCCAGACCTCTGCGACGCCATGGTATCTGGATGACGCGTTCAGCGTGCCGGGCAGCGGATGGTTCTGCACGTAGCGCACCAGCCCGGGCATCCGCATGACCAGTTCGGCATGGGTGCCGATCCAGTATTCGTGGAACTCGTCGTGGCCGATGTCCGGCCGCTTGCGGAAGAACGAGGCGAATTTCAGCATCAGGCCTTGATCACGTGTTCGGTCACCATCATGCGGATGGTCGCGGCGGTATCCTTGAACGCCGCTTCGTCGGCGTCCACCGCCTGGTGCTCCCGGGTCGGGCCGGAGGCGCGCGCATCGGCCAGGCTGTCGAACCAGGTGGCGCCATAACCGTCGCAGAACACCGATGCGCCCGACCGGTAGGCGCCGGCCTTGACGTGGTTCTGCACATGCCGGCGTACGCCCGGAATGGCGGCGACCAACGGGCCGTGGACGTCCTTCCAGTGCTTCTGGAAGGCGGCGATGTCCATGCCCGCCTTGTGCGTGGTGGTCTTGATGCTTTTCACGCCCGCGCGCGGCCATGCGCCGTCGAGGATGGTGTGCTCGTCGACCAGCAGCAGGGCAAGCGCCGCCCGGTCGATGAATTTCATCTCGTCGGCGACCACTTCGGGCCAATAGCTGCTTTCGGTGTTCCGCTTCATCGCGTCGGCGCTCTCGAACCACACCTCGACGACGCCGTCATAAGGCGGCGCGGTGCCGGCGCGGGTCTCCGGCAGCGGATGGTTCTGGGTGTAGCGGACCAGACCCTGCAGACCCATCACCACCTTCGAGTGGTTGGTCAGCCAGTAGTCGTAGAACTCGTCATCGGGCATGCCCGGACGTTTCCGGAAGAACTCAACGGC
>CAMBYA010000241.1 GCA_945872035.1 Rhizobium sp. Q54 | reverse complement strand
GGACAAGAAGCCGATCCCCGGGTTGTACGCCGCCGGCAACGTCATGGCGTCGCCCATGGGCATGACCTATGGCGGCGGCGGCGGCACGCTGGGTCCGGGCATGGTGTTCGGCTGGCTGGCGGGCATGGACGCGGGGATGCGCAAGAACGCTTAGAGTTTCACCCGCCGCAACCGCAGCGCATTCCCGATCACGCTGACCGACGACAGCGACATGGCGGCGGCGGCAAAGATCGGCGTCAGCAGGATGCCGAAATGCGGGTACAGCACGCCTGCCGCGATCGGAACACCGAGCGCGTTGTAGACGAACGCCAGAAACAGGTTCTGGCGGATGTTGCGCATGGTCGCACGGCTCAGGCGGCGTGCGCGCAATATGCCGGACAGGTCGCCCTGCAGCAGGGTGATGGCGGCGCTTTCCATGGCCACGTCGGTCCCCGATCCCATGGCGATGCCCACGTCGGCGGCGGCAAGCGCCGGGGCGTCGTTGACGCCGTCGCCCGCCATGGCCACCACGCGGCCTTCGCCCTTCAGCTTGTCGACCAGCGCTTGCTTGTCGCCGGGCAGAACGTCGGCGTGGACCTCGTCGATGCCCAGGCTGTCCGCCACCGCTTGTGCGGTCGTGAGATTGTCGCCGGTCAGCATGACGATGCGCACCTTGCGGCGGTGCAGTTCCTCGACCACGGCCTTGGCGTTACGCTTGACGCGGTCGGCGATGGCGATCACGCCGCCGATCCGGCCGTCGACGGCGACGAACACGGCGGTGGCGCCGTGCTCGCGCAACCGGTCGGCCTGATGGGCGAGACCCGACGTCGCCACGCCCTGTTCCTCGAGGAATGCCGCGTTGCCGATCGCGAGCGCCTTGCCTTCGACCATCCCCAGCACGCCCTTGCCGGCCGGGCTGTCGAATCCGGTGACCGGCGGAATCGACAGCTCGCGCTCCTCGGCGGCACGAACGATGGCGCGGGCGAGAGGATGCTCGCTGGCGCGCTCCAGCCCGGCGGCGAGGCGCAGCAGTTCGTTTTCGTCGACGCCGCCCGCCGGGACCACGGCGGTCACGCCCGGCCGGCCCTCGGTGAGGGTGCCGGTCTTGTCGACCACGACGGTGTCGACCTTTTCCATGCGCTCCAGCGCCTCGGCGTCGCGGACCAGCACGCCGGCCTGGGCGCCCCGGCCGATGCCGACCATGATCGACATGGGCGTGGCTAGCCCCAGCGCGCAGGGACAGGCGATGATCAGCACGGTGACGGCGGCGACCAGGCCGTGCGGCACCTTCGGGTCGGGCCCCCAGATCGACCAGGCGACGAACGCCGCGAACGCCACGCCGATCACCGCCGGGACGAACCAGCCGGCGACTGAGTCGGCAAGACGCTGCACCGGCGCACGGCTGCGCTGGGCGGTCGCCACCATCTCGACGATGCGCCCGAGCACCGTGTCCTCGCCGACGCCTTCGGCGGTGACGGTGAGCGCGCCGCTCTGGTTGACGGTGCCGCCGATCACCCTGTCGCCGGGCTCCTTGGTCACGGGCAGGGATTCCCCGGTGACCATGGATTCGTCGACCGCCGAGCGGCCCTCGGTGACGACGCCATCGACGGCGACTTTCTCGCCGGGACGGACGCGGATGCTGTCGCCCTGGGCGATCTCGGCGATATCGACCTCTTCCTCGCCACCACCGGGCCGCAGCAGGCGCGCGGTGCGCGGCGCCAGCCCCAGCAGGGCGCGGATCGCGCCCGAGGTGCGCTCGCGGGCGCGCAGCTCCAGCACCTGGCCGATCAGCACCAGCACGGTGATGACCGCGGCGGCCTCGAAATAGAGCGATACCGATCCCTCGTGGTCACGGAAGGTGGCAGGGAAGCTGTCTGGGAAGACCAGCGCCACGGTGCTGTAGAGCCAGGCGACCAGCGTGCCCAGCGCGACCAGCGTGAACATGTTGAGATGCCGGCCGACGACCGACCTCCAGCCGCGGACGATGAACGGCCAGCCCGACCAGAACACCACGGGCGTCGCCAGCGCGAACTGGATCCAGCCCGACGTCGGCATTGCGACGAGGCCGTTCCAGCCCAGCATGTGCCCGCCCATCTCCATGGCAAACAGCGGCAAGGTCAGCACCACGCCCAGCCAGAACCGGCGGGCCATGTAGGACATCTCCGGGCTGCGCGGCGTGTGCGCCGCCGGCACCATGGGCTCCAGCGCCATGCCGCAGATCGGACAGTCGCCGGGGTCTTCCTGATGGATCTCCGGGTGCATGGGGCAGGTGTAGACGGCGTGTTCGTCCGCCGGCTCGGGCGCCAGATCGGGGGACGGCGTTGCGGGCGCAAGGTATTTCGCCGGCTCGGCCTCGAAGCGTTCCTTGCAGCGGGCCGAGCAGAAATGGAACGTCACGCCATCGTGGACCGCCGAATGCGCCGCCGTGGCCGGATCGACCGTCATGCCGCACACCGGATCCTTCACGGCATGGGGGGCCGCCGCGCTCTCATGCGCGCAATGGCCGCTATGAATGTGACCTTCGCTCAACGTGGCGACCTGTTCCTGCCCTGTTGTCGCTTATGTATACCCCTAGGGGGTATATGGCAAGTCCGCGGCGGCGCGCCCGGCCATTACTGGACCCTGCAGGATATAGGGGACGAAGCGGGCGATGTCGCGGCATGGCGACATAGCGCTCAGGCTTTACTTGTCGATCAGCAACCGGACCGCGATGGCGGCCGCCGCCGTGCGGTTCTCCACGCCCAGCTTGGAGTAGATCTGCTCCAGGTGCTTGTTCACCGTCCGCGGGCTGCAGTCGAGGATCTCGGCGATGTCGCGGTTGGACTTGCCCTGGGCGGTCCACAGCAGCACCTCGGCCTCGCGGGCGGTCAGCTCCAGCTTCTGCTTGAGCAGGGTGTGGTCGTTGGCGGCGGCGCCGTCGCTCAGGTGCAGCAGGTACTCTCCCGGTCCGGCCTCGCCCAGCCACGACGCCAGCACGTTGGCGCCGCCGGCCGACACGATCACCCGGTCGCTGGCGCGCTGCGCGACAAGGTCGGCGAGGCGCGGCTTCACGGTGCCGGTCCAGGACGCGGCCTCGGTGTCGAACACGCCCAGCACCCGCTTGAGCAGGCCCGCCGCCTGCGGCGTGCTCCACAGCACCACGCCTTGCCGGTTCACCGCCAGCAGGATGCGGCCGGCCACGTCGAGGGCGATGCGCGCGCTCTGGGCCATTTGCATATCGTCATGCCGCGGCTCAATGGCCTGTTTTTACTCCGCCCCACTGGCCTAGAATCCGACCGCCCTTGACACCGACCTGGCGCCGCACGTCGGCGCGAGCCTCGAGGTGATGGAATCCGACACGCGGCGCATGCGCGGCGAGCGGCCCTATGTGTTCACCAATCTGCGCACCGGCCAGGGCGTGCAGACCGTCATCGACTTCATCGTCCGGATGGGCGGGCTGACGCCTGCGCCCGTCGCCGTTATCTGAGGAAGAGCCATGTCCCGAACCTGCCAAGCCCTCTTCGCCGCCTTCCTGTTCGCCATGTTCGTGGTGCCCAGCACGGCCTTCGCCCATGTGGTGCCGGGCGACACCCACTATCACAGCGTTGCCGATGGCTTCGTCCATGCCGCGACCGGGCTCGACCATGTGTTCGTCGCCGTCCTCGTCGGCCTGTGGGCCGCGTGGCGGCCGCTGAAGTCGACGGCGGTCGCGCTCGGCATCTACGGCGCCGGCATGGCGGTGGCGGGGTTAATCGGCCTGGGCGGCGAGAACGCCATGCTCGACATCGCGCTGGTCGGCTCGGGCTTCGCGGCGGTCGCCGCCGGCATCATGAAGGGCAGGGACTGGCTGGTGGCGTCGCTGGTGCTGACCGCCGCCGCCCTGCAGGGCATCATCCACGGCATGGCCGCGTCGGAAGCGGGCTACGGCCTGCCGTTCATCGCTGGCTTGACCGTGGCCACGCTGGTCATCGCCGCGGTTGCGGGCGTGGTGTCGCGGAAGTTGAAAGTAAGGGCGCTCGCCTAACCATTATCGTCATCCCCGCGCACGCGGGGACCCAGCTCTTCGTAGAGCTGGCTGACCGCGGACGAGCCTCGTCAACAAACGAAAGTTTTTCGTGGACCGAGCGGGTGGTGAACGATTCACCCTTGCCCCGACTGGGTCCCCGCGTGCGCGGGGATGACGAAATTATTGATGTTTAACAGTTACATCCTCAGGATCGGCTTGATCACCTCGCCCGTCACCGCGCTGTCGTGGACAGCCTGGTTGATGTCGGCGAACTCGTAGTATTTCACGAATTTCTCATAGGGCAGCTGGCCGTTGCGCCACAGGTTGGCCAGGTAGGGCACGAAGGTCTGGGTGACGCTGTCGCCCATCACCACGCCCTTGATGCCGCGGCCCAGGCCGATGTT
>CAMBYA010000240.1 GCA_945872035.1 Rhizobium sp. Q54 | reverse complement strand
TTCCAGTCCGGCCGGCTGGCCAGGTTGGCGCCCATCACATGGTCGTAGGCGATGATGTGGTCGAAGCCCATGCCCTCGACCGCCTGCGCCCAGTCCCTGATGACAGCGGGATCGGCGGCGATCTCGGTTTGCGGAAAAACGACTCCCACGCGCATGCAATCCTCCCCAATTTTGACGCACATTCCACTTTTCAGGTTGAATATCGGTGCTGTCAAGCCAGCACCGGTCATTTTTCCGCCGCTGATACATCGAAATCGTCACGGGTCCCAAAAAAGTGACTCAACAAATCGTGACAGGCCGGATATGCAACACAACTCCTTGACGACAGCGGTTTACAGCTTATTGTCTATTGATCCTATCGGGAATTGAATGCTCTCGCAAAAAGCCAAATACGCGCTGAAGGCCCTGCTCATACTATCCGAGCGGCCGGCCGATGTGCCGGTCCAGGTGGTCGAACTGGCGGAAGAAGGTAATCTTCCGCGAAAGTTCCTTGAGCTGATCATGCTGGAACTCAAGAAGCACGGCATGGTTCATAGCCAGCGCGGCAAGCATGGCGGCTACATGCTGGCGGCGCTCCCGTCCGAAATCACGTTCGGCGATGTCGTGCGCGCCATGGACGGCCCTCTGGCACCGATCCCGTGCGCCAGCCTGACCGCGTATCGCAAATGTGCCGACTGCACCAACGAGAAAACCTGCGCGGTTCGAATCATGATGCGCCGGGTTCGCGATGCAGCATCCGAGATTCTCGATAACACCTACCTGTCGAACATGTCTTCGGACGGCGTAGAAGCCCTTTCAGATCAACTTGTTAGCGCCTGAGAATTTTTTTGTTGCAATAGACTAGTATTTCGATAGGAATTGTATACGCCAACCTATCGGAGTCGCCCAATGAAAATACGTACAACCGCCGTGGCCCTCGCCGTGGCCCTTGGACTGGCCGCAACGCCGGCCGCAGCCAAGGATATCAAGCTGCTCAACGTCTCCTACGATCCGACGCGCGAGCTGTACAAGGAATACAATGAGTACTTCGCCGGTCAGTGGAAAACCAAGACCGGTGATACCTTGAAGATCGAGCAGTCGCATGGCGGCTCGGGCAAGCAGGCCCGCGCCGTGATCGACGGCCTCAATGCCGACGTGCTGACGCTCGCGCTCGAAGGCGACATCGACCAAGTCGCCACCAACAGCAAGAAGCTGCCGGCTGACTGGGTGTCGAAGCTGCCGAACCACAGCAGCCCATACACGTCGACAATCGTATTGCTGGTCCGCAAGGGCAACCCCAAGAAGATCAAGGACTGGGATGACCTGATCAGGCCGGGCATCGCCGTGATCACCCCCAACCCGAAGACCTCCGGCGGCGCCCGCTGGAACCTGCTGGCTGCCTATGCCTTCGCTGAGAAGAAGTATGGCGGCGAGGGCCCGGCCAAGGACTTCGTCGCGAAGCTCTACAAGAACGTCCCGGTGCTCGACACCGGCGCCCGCGGCTCGACGACCACATTCGTTCAGCGCGGCATCGGTGACGTCCTGCTGGCCTGGGAGAACGAGGCCTACCTGTCCATCAAGGAGCTGGGTCCCGACAAGTTCGAGATCATCTACCCCAGCCTGAGCATCCTGGCCGAGCCGAGCGTCGCGGTCGTCGAGAAGAACGCCAAGAGCAATGGCACGACCGCCGTCGCCAAGGCCTATCTCGAAGGCCTTTACACCGCCGAGGGCCAGAAGATCATCGCCAAGCACTATTACCGCCCGTCCAAGCCCGAACTGGCCAATCCCGACGACGTCAAGCGGTTCCCGAAACTGACCCTCGTCAACATCCGTGATGAATTCGGCGGATGGAAGAGCGCCGACACCAAGTTCTTCTCCGAGGGTGGCGTGTTCGACCAGATCTACAAGCCCGGCAACTAAGCCGGAAAACATAAGCGGGCCGGCCGGACATCAACAAACCGGTCGGCCATGCCGCCCCGCACCACACAAGTAAGAGGAAACAAATCATGAAGCGCCCAGTGATTCTGGGCGGGGGGATCGCTTTGGCCCTCGCCGCCCTGCCCACCATCGCCCTAGCACAGACTTCCGAAGACCGGCTTCGCGCCCTGGAGGAACGTCTGATCCAGGTTGAATCCGAGCTGTCGGCCTACAAAGATGCCGCTATCCAGCAGCGCCTGGCGGAACTCGATGCCGAGAAGAACAAGAAGCCCGGCGTCACCACTACACTTGGCCCGAGCCCGCGCTTCACCTCGGACGACAAGAAGTTCTCGTTCCGCATCCGCGGCCGCGCCGAACTCGACTACGCGGCGTTCAACGTCAGGAAAGGTCCGCGCGACTTCAACAACGGCACCGAGCTGCGCCGCGCCCGTATTGGCGTAGACGGCACCATGTTCTCCGAGTGGCAGTACCGCCTCGAGATCGATGTCGCCGGCGCAGGTCGCGACGACAGCGGTTCGCAGGAACTCGACGTTGCCGATGCCTATGTGCGCTATGCGCCCCCGGGAGCGAAGTACTTCGTTACGGTCGGTCAGCACAAGACGCCGAACGGCCTCGAGCAGCTGCAGTCCAGTCCCAACCTGACATTCCTGGAACGCTCGACGGCCTCTGGTTCGTTCCTCGACAGGCGCACGGCCGGCGGCGACCGCAAGCTTGGCGTCTCGTACACCTACAACGGCAGAAACTGGACCGCGAGCATCGGTGCCTTCGCCCAGAATCTCGCGCTGACCGGTACGCCGAACGGTGTGGCGACACCCGATGAGGGCTATGGCATCCACGGTCGTGTGACCTGGGCCCCCATCCAGGAAGAGACCCGGTGGATCCATCTCGGTGCCTCCGGCTACTACCGCGAGACAAGGGGCCAGCAGTCAATCCGATTCGGTGACCGGCCTGAGGTTCGCGTCGACAACACCCGCACGGTCGATACTGGCGCCTTCAACGCCGACAGCTATTACTTCGCGGGTGCCGAAGCAGCCGCCGCGTTCGGCCCATTCAGCTTCCAGGCTGAATACCAGTCCACCTGGGTCGATCGGCCGACCGGGAACAATGTGAGCTTTGACGGCGGCTATGTCTCGGCGAGCTGGGTCATCACCGGCGAAACCGTCGAGTACAAGGACGGCCTGGTTGGCGGCATCAAGCCGAAGAACAACTTCTCGCCGACTGGCGGTGGCTGGGGTGCATGGCAGATTGCGGCGCGCTACAGCTTCGTCGACCTCAACGACTTGAACGTGCTGGGCGGCAAGGAAGACAACATTACGGTCGGCCTCAACTGGTGGCTGAATCCCAACCTGAGAGCATCATTCAACTACATCCGCTTCGACGCCAAGCGTCGCGGCGTGGACACCGAGGGTGACGCGTTCGCCTTCCGGCTCGGTGCCAACTGGTAATCCAATCGGTTTTGTAGTTCAAATGGAGAGCCCGCCGATGGCGGGCTCTCCTCCTTTCGGCGGAGACTTCTACGCGTGACGAGGATTAGAGTTCTATGAGTGCCGCCCGCACACCTCGCCGACGGAACGTGATTCCCGGATTCGGGATATCTCTCGGCTTCACCATCGCCTATCTCAGCCTGATCATTCTCATCCCGCTGGCCGGCGTGCTCATCAAGAGCGCCGGGCTGGGTTGGGAGGAGTTCTTCCGAATCGCCACCGACCAGCGCACAGGCAACGCCATATGGCTCAGTGTCTGGACCGCGCTGGTTGCCGCAATCATCAATGTGCCTTTCGGCGTCCTGGTCGCCTGGGTCATGGTTCGCTACAGCTTTCCCGGCCGGCGTTTCCTCGACGCCGCGGTGGATCTGCCGTTCGCCCTTCCCACCGCGGTCGCCGGCATCGCGCTGACGGCACTGTACGCACCCAACGGATGGGTCGGGAGCTGGCTCGAGCAGGTCGGCATCAAGGCCGCCTATACACCGCTGGGCATCGTCATCGCGCTGACCTTCATTGGCCTCCCCTTCGTGGTCCGTACGGTCCAGCCGCTGATGGAAGACATCGACAAGGAGATCGAGGAGGCCGCGGCCACGCTTGGCGCCAGCCGCTTCCAGACGATACGGCGGGTCATCCTGCCGGCGATCCTCCCGGCCGTGATCACCGGATTCGCGCTTGCCTTTGCACGGGCAATCGGCGAATACGGCTCGGTGGTTTTCATCGCCGGCAATATCCCCTATGTCTCCGAAATCGCGCCCCTGCTGATCATCATTCGGCTAGAGGAATACAACTATGCTGGCGCGACCACGGTCGCCACGCTGATGCTGGCCATTTCGTTCACCCTGCTGATCGTCATCAATTCGGTGCAGGCGTGGACCAGGCGGAGGTATGGCAGTGTCTGAAGCCGTCATGCGCCGCAGCCCCCTCACCGAGAGCCGCTTGACCCGAGCCGTGCTGATCGGCACCGCGGTTCTCTTCCTGCTACTCTTCCTGAT
>CAMBYA010000239.1 GCA_945872035.1 Rhizobium sp. Q54 | reverse complement strand
AAGTGGAAACCGTCCGACCAGGCCGTCACGGCGAAGTTCGGAAAGATGGTGTAGTGGTAGGCGTCGGTGAGTTGGTCGTCACGCAGGTTGTCGTAGTGCGCGTAACCCTTCTCATTGCCCCGCTGGCGCTTGGCCTGCTGGATCGCCTTGCGGGTCTCAAACTCACGGCCCTCGAAATCCTTCGGATCGAGGCCCCACGCCTTCAGGGTCGACAGCAGCGGCTCGCGCAGCAGCGGCACATTCTTGCCGATGAGCGAGCGGGACGGCATGCCGGCCTTCATGATCATGCGATTGTGACCCTCTTCGGACAAATCGAACTGGGTCCACTTGTAGTTTTCCTCGATCGAGGTGTCGGATTCAGGATGCACCGCCGGCAGGTGATACGACTCGTTGAAGTTGTCCAGGATGACCTTCCAGTTGACCGGCGCGCGCGCGGTCAGCGCCAGGTAGCGCTTCCACGTGTCGAAGCCGTAGGCCGACCACTCGTCCCAGATCGGGCCGAGATATTCCTTCAGGGTGACGCTATCCGGATCCATGTTGATCCAGACGAAGCCGGCGAACACCTCGGTCTTCACCTCTTCAAGCGTCAGCTTGCCGCACGGATCGCCTTCCGGGAAATCCTCCGGGTCGAGTGCGAATGTCAGGCTGCCGTCGATCTCCCAGCGCCAGCCGTGATAGGGGCAGGTGAAGGCGTCGACAGTGCCGAGATCATTGAAGATCAGGCGGGCGCCGCGATGCTGGCAGACATTGTAGAACGACCTGATGGAGCCGTCTTCCTGGCGAACCATGAGGAAGGACTCGGGGCCAACTTCCTCCATCTGGTAGTCGCCAGTCTCGGGCAGGTCGGACGCGCGGCCGACCAGCAGCCACACCTTGGTCCACATGTTCTCCCATTCCTGCTTCCAGAATTCCTCGGAATGGTAGCGATAGCCTGGGATGCTGTGACCGCGGAGCTCCGGCTCCAGCCACTTTGGCGACGGTTGCGCGCGCCAGTCATTCACATCCTTGAGTTTGGTTGCCATGGTCGTTCCCCTTCAGACAGTCTGCTTCCAGCTTCCGGCACCGTAGCAGAAAAGGCCCGGGTCGGCGAACTATCGATTCTGATAGTGAGCTGGGCCGTTGACGCCGCCGGCCACGCGGTTAAAACCCCTGGGCACAGCAAGGCCGAGCAAACTGGCCGAGTAGAGGGAGGCTGGGGTGACCGACGAAAATCCGACCGGGCGACGCCGCGCCGGCATCAACGACACGCTGGGCGCCACCTTGATCGACGGTAACGCCGAGCAGGGCTGGATCCGCATCCGCTACATCGGCACGCCCGCCTTCGACAACAGCAGCGGGCTGATCCAGGGCGGCATCCTGGCGGCCATGCTGGACAACGTCATGTCCCGCGCGGTCCTCCAGCGGCTCGACGACGGCCAGATCATCCAGACCCTGGAGATGAAGACCACCTTCGTCGGCCCCGCGCCCATCGGCCCGGTGATCGGCGAGGGCCAGGTGGTCCGCCAGGGGCGCACCATCGTGTTCCTGGAAGGCCGAATCTTCAGCGAGGCCGGAGACCTGCTGGTCACCTCGTCCTCCACCGCCAAGCTCGGCACCCGCAAGAACTAGGCCGATATGTCCTCGGAAACGTTGGTTGTCGCGGCGGCGTAGCTGCTCTCGACTGCCAGACGGTCGCCCGACGAGAAGCCCGGCGGGCGCCTGCCCTCGATCAGATCCTTGTGCGGCATGATGGCGTTGGCCATGAAGTTGATGAACGCCCTGACCTTGGCGGTGCGCCGCAGGTCGGCATGGGTCAGCAGCCACAGGTCGAACACCGGCTCCAGGTGGTAGGGCGGCAGGCGGCGAAGCTCCGGGTTGGTGTCGCCGATATGGCACGGCAGCATGCCGATGCCGACGCCGGCGAGGATGGCATGGAACGCCGCCGCGACGCTGTTCAGCCGCACGCGCGCGCGGGCGGTGGGATAGACGTCGCGGAACCAGCTGGCGCTGGTGTAGTCGTGGGCGCCGTCGAAGGCGATGGCATCGGGCGAGCCCGCCGAGTTGGGCGCGCCGGGTTCGCCGGGCGCGATGAAATCGCTGCGGCCGTATAGCATGGCGGTCAGCCGGCCGATGCGGCGGCCGACCAGCGTGTCCGGCGGGTTCATCGTCGCGCGGATCGCCACATCCACCTCGCGGGCGTGCAGGTTGGCGAGATCCGTCGACACGACCAGTTCGATGTCAATTCCGGGATACTCGGTAAGGAAGCGGCCGATCTGCTCCATCAGGAACGGATTGACGAAGGTGCCCGCCGTGGTCACCCGAAGCACGCCGCTGAGTGCGGTGTCGCGGCCATAGAGCCGTCGGTCCAGGCCCAGCGCCTCTTCTTCCATGCGCTGGGCGGACGGAACCATTTCCTGGCCGGCGGGCGTCAGGTTGTAGCCGGTGGCGATACGGTCGAACAGGCGAACGCCCAGATTGTCCTCGAACGCCGCGATGCGGCGCGACACCGTCGAATGGTTCACGCCCAGATCGCGCGCTGCCGAGGTGATCGAACCCCGGCGGGCGACGGCGAGGAAATAGCGGATGTCATCCCAATCGATCATAGGCCGCATTAATGCACGGCTCCCCTGCATGAGTCGAGCGTGGAAGCACGCTCGCACCGACAGCATATACCGGCCGAGATTTGTGCTGCGCCGCAGCATTACCGTCGTTATGTCATTGTATTTATGCACATCTTTATCAACGTGTTTTTCATACCTATATAACTGTTATATAACGTTTTAAGTGTGTTTTAGTGAGTCTTTTTCGAATCCAGCGTGGATGCGATAAACACATGTCTAGATCATAAACGCACACCCATTATGCAAAATCCGATCATTTTAACACCGACGCATGTGCAATATATTCTTTTCATCGACAGGGCATTCCCGCCCCGAGATACGACACGAGGAAAACGACCATGAATACGCTCCGTCATATCGACATCGACAGCACGCTGAATGTCGCCACCGGCGCCCTGATCGCGCTGCTGACCTGCGCTGGCCTCTTCACGGCTTTCGTCGGCTGATGAGCTCCCTTCCCCGGGACCTCAGGAAAGGCCGCCCCTCTTGATGCGGGGCGGCCTTTCTCATTTCGGGGACCCGCCGGAGTGGATGGCGTGCACATACGCACAATCATCACCATTTACATGATCATTCTCACACAGATGTTATGGTGATTGTCTGCTCATGTGGGTCCAATGCGACTCACTCAAGGAGCAGACCGATGCGTACCTTCAGGATGCATCACCCCGATACCGGCAAGGTTGCCGACACCATCAAAGCACTGACAATCGCCGCAGCCGACGCCTTTTGCGCCCTGGTATTCGTCGGCGGCATTTTGTTCGGACTGTCGATCTGACCGGGCCGCTCCGGCTCGGCCGGAACCAGAAAGGACGCCGATCGTCACGCCAGAGACCTTCATGGCCCAGCCATGAAAGAACCATGCCTCGCTCTCCGCGCGGATCGCCGGCAAGGCTTGTGTTTAGGGTCGAAGCCACCTAGTGCTAGGTGGCCCGTCCACCAGCGATTGCCCCCATGTCCGACCTCAAACTCAGCGTCGTCGATCAGTCGCCTATCCGCGAAGGCGGCACGGCGGCCGACGCCATCCGGGAAACAATCGAGCTGGCCAAGGCCGCCGAGCGCTGGGGCTACACGCGGTTCTGGCTGGCCGAACACCACAGCACCAGCGGCTTCGCCGGCTCCTCGCCCGAGATCCTGATCACCCGCATCGCCGCCGAGACCTCGCACATGCGGGTCGGCTCCGGCGGCGTCATGCTCAGCCACTACAGCCCGCTGAAGGTGGCCGAGAACTTCCGCATCCTGGAGACCATGTCGCCTAACCGCATCGACCTGGGCATCGGCCGGGCGCCGGGCGCCGACCAGCTCACCTCGGCGGCGCTGGCCTATGGCTCCCAGGTCGGGGTGGAGTTCTTCGGCACCCGCGTCGCCGATACGCTGGCCTTCCTGACCGACACGCCGCCCGCGACCCACGCCCTCGCCGAGGTCAAGGCGACGCCGCGCCCCGGCACCGTGCCGCAGGTGTGGATGCTGGGATCGAGCTACCAGAGCGCGGCAATGGCCGCCCAGTTCGGCCTGGCGTTCTCGTTCGCCCACTTCATCGCGCCCGAAGGCGGCCGCGAGATCGTCGAGCAGTACCGCACCTATTTCCGGCCGTCGCGGTTCTACGGCGTGCCCAAGGCCAGCGTCGGCGTGTTCGTGCTGTGCGCCGACACCGAGGCGGAAGCGCTGCACGCCGCCTCCAGCCGCGACCTGTGGCGGCTGCGCTTCGAGCAGGGGCGGCTCGGTCCCTATCCTTCGCCGGAAGACTCGCTTTCCTATCCCTACACCGACCAGGAGCGCGCCATGATCAACCGGCGCAAGACCCATTCGATCATCG
>CAMBYA010000238.1 GCA_945872035.1 Rhizobium sp. Q54 | reverse complement strand
GCCGGGATCAGCGACACGGCGGTGCTGTCGGCCATCGAGGGCGTGCCGCGCGAGATGTTCGTGCCCGAGGCTTTTCGCGACCGGGCCTACGAGGATGTGGCGCTGCCGATTGCCTGCGGCCAGACCATCTCGCAGCCTTACGTTGTCGCATTCATGACCCAGGCACTTGAATTGCAGCGCCGCATGCTCGTGCTGGAGATCGGGACGGGCTGCGGCTACCAGACAGCCGTGCTGTCGCCGCTGGTGCGGCGGGTCTATACCATCGAGCGCCAGCGCGACCTGCTGAAGGAAGCCTCCGGGCGGTTCAAGCAACTCAAGCTGAGCAATGTGGTCACCCGGTTCGGCGACGGCTTCAAGGGGTGGCCGGAGGTGGCGCCGTTCGACCGTATCATCGGTACCGCCGCTGCGCCCGTGGTGCCGATGAACCTGGTCAACCAGCTGACCGAGGGCGGCATGATGATCATTCCCATCGGCCTGTCGGGCAACCAGACACTCACGCGGGTGATCCGGCGCGGCGATTCGTTCGAGACTTCACCATTGATGCCGGTGCGATTCGTCCCCATGCTCGACGGCACCGAGGGATAGGCCGGTGAAACCCGCATGGCGGTCATTGAAGCCCGGGGCCATAATTCCTAAGATCAATGCCATGCGATTGAAATCCAGAAGTTTTCGCGTAATCGTCCTGGCTGTCTCCGTGGCCGCCCTTGCCGCGTGCGAAACCCGCGACATCGAGTACCGCTACGTGCCGCCGGTGGTGGAAGCTCGCGGCCCGAACGCGCCGTTTCCGGTGCCCGAACCGACCGACAAGCCCGAGGCGAGCTTTCCCATCGATGCGCCGGCACCAGGCAGGAAGGACGTGGGCGTCACCACGCTGGACGATGTTCCGGGAGGCGGCTCCATGGCGCCGCCACCGAAGCGGCCGGCCTACGGTGTCAAGTCCGCCGCGCCGCCCACGCCTGCGGACCCGGCGCCCGGCGCGCCCAAGCCGTCGACGCCAGGCGGCGTGCTGGTGGGCAAGACCGTCACGGTGCAGCAGGGCGACACGGTCTTCGCCATCGCGCGGCGCCACAACGTGAATGCCCGGGAGATCATCGAGCTGAACGGGCTTCAGCCGCCCTATGCTTTGAAAATCGGCCAGAAATTGAAGATGCCGGGCGGCGACCATCATTCGGTAATCCCCGGCGACACTCTCTACAGCATCTCGCGGCGCTACTCGGTCGACATTCCCCGGTTGATGACAGCCAACGGCATCGATCAGTCCCATGGCATCGTCGTCGGCCAGATCCTGGCGATCCCGTCGCGCTCCGGCAGCGCGCTCGAGCCCGCCACGTCGGTGGCGGATGTGCTTCCAGCGACTACGGAAGCCGTTTCAGCCGCGAAGGCTCTCGCCGGCGGCTTCATCTGGCCGGTGCGCGGCCAGATCATCTCCGGGTTTGGCGGCAAGGACGGCGGCAAACGCAATGACGGCATCAACATCCGTGTGCCCCGCGGCACCCCGGTCGTCGCGGCCGCCGCCGGCACCGTGGCTTATGCGGGCAACGAACTGAAAGGATTCGGCAATCTGATCCTGCTGCGCCACGACCAGGGCTGGGTGTCGGCCTATGCCCACAATGACGACATTCTTGTCAGCCGCGGCCAGGCCGTGAACCGGGGCGCGCCGATTGCCCGTGCCGGATCCAGCGGCCAGGTTGGCGAGCCACAGTTGCATTTCGAACTGCGTCACGGCGCCCAGGCGGTCGACCCCGCGCAATATCTGCCGCCTGCCTGATCCATCTCATCAACCGTCACCCTGGCGTGTTAGCCTACCTCCATTGGCGGGGAGGGATGCATGACCGGATTCACACGAAGAACCATGGTTTGCGGCCTGTCGGCGGCGGTGGCGTGGTCCATGCTGCGACCGGTGCAGGCGCTGGCATTGGGATCGCCGCGATTCAGGGCGGATCCATTCGCGCTGGGCGTGGCATCCGGAGAACCCTCCACGGACGGTTTCGTGCTGTGGACCCGCCTCGTTGGCGGGAACCTGGCATTGCTCGACGAACCTGAGCTCCCAGTCGGCTGGGAGGTGGCGGAGGATGAGGGCTTCCGCCGCATCGTCAATCGCGGCGGCGCCATGGCGATCCGCGGCCTGGGCCATTCCGTCCACGCCGAAATCGCCGGGCTGCGGCCCGGAAGGCCCTACTGGTTCCGGTTCCACGCGGGCAAGGCGGTCAGTCCGGTGGGACGCACCCTGACGGTGCCCGAGCGTCCCGAACGGTTGAAGCTGGCGTTGACTTCCTGCCAGCACTGGGAGAACGGCTATTTCGGCGCCTATCGCGACATGATCGCGGGCGAGCCGGACCTGATCGTCCACGCCGGCGACTACATCTACGAATCACCGACACGTGGCAAGGCCGTGCGGCCCTTCGGCGCCGACGTGCCCATCGACCTGGCCGGCTACCGCGCCCGCCACGCACTCTACAAGTCGGACGCTGACCTGCGCGCCGCCCACGCCGCCGCGCCGTGGCTGGTGACCTGGGACGATCACGAAGTCCAGAACGACTATGCCGGGCTGATCCCGGCGGACGACACCCCGCCGGAAGAATTCGGACGCCGCCGGGCCGCCGCCTACCAGGCCTATTTCGAGCACATGCCGCTACGCCCCAGCGCCATGCTGGGCGAGAGCGGCATGCAGATGTACCGCCGGCTCGCCTGGGGCGACCTGGCCACCTTCCATGTGCTGGACGACCGGCAGTACCGCTCAGACCAGGCCTGTTCGGTACCGGGCCAGCTCGGAGGCCGGCGTGTGACGGACTGTCCCGAGGCTGATGCCGAGGACCGCACCTTGCTGGGCGCCATCCAGGAACGTTGGCTTGACGAAGGTCTTGCCGCAGACAAGGCCCGCTGGACCATGCTGGCGCAGCAGACCGGATTCAGCAGGCTCGACCTCCAGCCCGGACCGGGAGAGATGATCTCGACCGAAGGCTGGGACGGTTATGGCGCTGCGCGCAGGCGACTGACGGCGTCGCTGCGCCGTTCCGCGCCGCGCAACCCGGTCTTCCTGGGCGGTGATCTCCATTCGTTCTGGGCATGCGACGTCAAGGCAGACTTCAACGATCCAGCCTCGCCCGTGATCGCCAGCGAATTCGTCACCAGCGCACTGGCCGGCGGGAGTCTACCGCCAGGCCTCTACGCACCCGGCGAGGAGCATGCGCATGTCCGGTTCTCCGATACCACCCAGCAGGGCTATGTCCGGATCACGCTCGGCCGCGACCGAATCGAGACCGACATGCGGATGATCGAGGATCAGACCGACCCGGCGTCGCGCAGCCGCTCGCTGAAGCAGTTCGTGGTTGAGGACGGCCGGCCGGGTCCGAGACTCGCCTGACGGTTTATTCGCAGGAATTCGTAGCGGGTTACAGGTCAATCTGGCTAAAGTGGCCGTATCCAAAAACACGCGGCACCAAGCGCGCGGGATTCGGACTGGGGGACGTTTCATGATCGAAATGGCAGGACCTGCGAACCGCGCAGGGAGGCCGCCGCGCATCTTCGCCGCGCTGCTTCTTCTCGTAGGACTGGTGTTCGCTGGTGGGGGCATACAGCTCGCGCTGCTGGGCGGCTCGCTCTACTACGTCATCGCGGGCGCCGCGCTCATCGTCTCCGCTATCCTGCTTTGGACAGGCAGCCGTATCGGCGCCTGGCTTTTCCTCATCATCCTTCTAGGCACCTGGGTCTGGGCGATCTGGGAGGTAGGGCTGGATGGCTGGCAGCTGATGCCGCGGGTGCTGTTTCTGACGGTTCTGGGTCTTTGGCTGCTGGCGCCGCGGGCGCGCCGCGGACTGGCGTGAGATGGAGCGACGCATGCGCATGATCAGGCTCATCGCTCTCCTTCTCGCCGTCCCGCTGGCAGCGCACTCGGCCGTCGCGGCCGATGGAGAATGGCATCACTACGGCAACGATCTCGGCGGGATGCGCTATTCTCCGCTCGACCAGATCACGCCCGAGAACGTGTCCGGGCTGAAGCAGGCCTGGGTCTACCGGACCAACCCGGGCGAGACGCTCAAGGCCCATTTGCAGGTCACGCCGCTCATGGTCGGCGACGCGCTCTATGTCTGCACGGCGACCAACCAGGTCATCGCACTCGACGCCGAGACCGGTGCGCAGCGCTGGAGATGGGAACCTCCGGCACCCAATGACCGCCGCCGCACCTGCCGCGGCGTCACCTATTACAAGGTGCCGGACGGCGTCGGCGCCTGCGCCGAGCGCATCTTCAGCACGACCGCCAGGGCCCAGCTCGTGGCGCTCGACGCGCGCACCGGCAAGCCCTGCGCCGGTTTCGGCGCCGGCGGCATGGTCGACCTGAAGACCGGCATGGGCGAGGTGAAGCCCAACTACTATTACGTCACGTCGGCGCCGGTGATCATCCGCGGGCGGGTGGTGATGGGC
>CAMBYA010000237.1 GCA_945872035.1 Rhizobium sp. Q54 | reverse complement strand
GACGACACAGACCATCAGGGCGGCCATCCTCGGCGCCAGCGGCTATACGGGCGCGGAACTGGTCCGGCTGCTCAGCCAGCACCCCAATGTGGAGATCGTCGTGCTGACCGCCGACCGCCGCGCCGGTGAGAAGCTGGAGACCGTGTTTCCGCAGTTCGGCGCACTCGATCTGCCGGACCTGATGAGCATCGAGCAGGTGGAATGGGCCGGCGTCGATGTCGATGTCGTCTTCTGCTGCCTGCCCCATGGCACCACCCAGGACGTGATCAGGGGGCTGATGCACAAGACCGGCCACACGCTGATCGACGAGCTGGTGATCGAGACCCGAGAGGATTACATCGCCGAGATCCGCAAGCCGGTGAAGGTCATCGATCTGTCGGCCGATTTCCGGTTGGAGAACGTCGACACCTATGCCGAATGGTACGGTCACGAGCATCTCGCGCCGTCACTGCAGAAGGTCGCGGTCTACGGACTGACCGAGCTGGCACGGGACAAGATCAGAGTCGCCGACCTGGTCGCGTGCCCCGGCTGCTATCCGACTAGCGCGATCCTGCCGCTGGCGCCGCTGCTGGCCGCCAGTCAGATCGATCCGAACGACATCGTCATCGATTCCAAGTCTGGCGTGTCGGGCGCGGGCAGGGCGGCCAAGGAAGGCAGCCTGTTTACCGAGGTGTCGACCGGCATCCACGCCTATGGCGTCGCCAATCACCGGCACGGCCCGGAGATCGAGCAGGAGCTGTCGCGGGCGGCCGGGCAGGATCTGGTCGTTGCGTTCACGCCGCACCTGATGCCGATGAACCGCGGCATCCTTTCGACCATCTATGTGAAGCTGGCTGACGGCGTCACCGCCGAGGACCTGCACGACACCCTGTCGGTGCGCTATGAAGGCGAGGCCTTCGTGAACGTGCTGGCCTTTGGACAGACGCCTGCGTCGCGGCACGTGGCAGGCTCCAACTACGCACTGATCGGCGTGGTCGCCGACCGGCGTCCCGGCCGGGCGATCATCGTCTCGACCATCGACAATCTGGTGAAGGGCGCCTCTGGCCAGGCGGTGCAGAACATGAACCTGATGTTCGGCCTCGCCGAGACCACGGGGCTCACCCAGCAACCGATGTTCCCCTGATGGCCGGACAGATCATCCCGTATCTGGGTATCCTGCCCAAGGTCGATCCGACCGTATTCCTGGCCGATGGCGCGCGCATCGTCGGCGACGTGGAGATTGGCGCCGATTGCACCATCTGGTTCAACTGCGTCATGCGCGGTGACGTCCACCGCATCCGCATGGGCCATTCGTCGAACCTGCAGGACGGTTCGGTGGTGCATGTCACGGAAGGCCGATACGGCACCACCATCGGCAACTTCGTGTTGATCGGCCACATGTGCCTGCTGCACGGCTGCACCATCGAGGACGGCGTCCTCGTCGGCATGGGCAGCACCATCATGGATAATGTGGTGGTCGAGGAGAACGCCATGATCGGCGCCGGCTCGCTGGTGACGCCGAACAAGCGGGTGCCCGCGGGCCAGCTCTGGGCGGGGCGACCGGCCGTCTATATGCGCGACCTGAAGCCGGAAGAGATCGCACATCACCGCAAGCTGACGCTGGGCTACATCCAGCGCGGCAAAGAATATATGGGGCGCTGAGCGCCCATGATCGGCGTGTTCGATTCAGGTTCCGGCGGCCTTACGGTGCTCGAGGCGCTGGTCGAGGCGCTGCCGGAAGAATCCTTCCTTTATCTGGGTGATCACGCGCGCGCGCCGTATGGCGAGCGGGACAACACCGAAATCGTCGCCTACACGACCGAAGCCATCGATTTCCTGATGCGCTCGGGTTGCCGCCTGGTGGTAATCGCCTGCAACACGGCGGCGTCCGTCGCCCTGCGCACCATCCAGCAGACCTGGTTGCCGCTACACCATCCGCGGAACCGTGTGCTCGGCGTGCTCGTCCCCATGGTCGAAGCGCTTGCCGGCGTGCCCTGGCACCGCGAAGTGCCGCATGAGGATGACGTTCTGCTGTTTCCCCGCGTGGTGTTGTTCGGCACCACCAAAACCATCGAGAGCCGCGCCTATCTGGAAGAGGTGAACAAGCGGGCGCCGGGTTGCGACATCGTCCAGCAGGCGTGTCCCGGTCTCGCCGGCATGATCGAGGACGGCGCGTCCGAGACCGAGTTGCTGGACGCGGTATCAAAGCGGGTCGCGGCGGCGCTCGAAGGCCACAAGGGCTTCGTGCCCGATGCGGCGGTGCTGGGCTGCACCCACTATCCGCTGGTCCGCCACCTGTTCGCGTATTGCCTGCCGGAGGAGACGCGCATCCTTTCCCAGCCCGATCTCGTGGCAGCGGCGCTGAGCGATTACCTGCGGCGGCGGCCGGAGTTCTCCGACGCGGGGCAGGGAGCACGGACGGTGCGCTATCTGACGACCGGCGATCCGTCGAATTTGCGGGGATTGGCCGTGTTCATGCAGAACCTGCACGGGCAGTTCAGCCAGGTGAGGCTTTAACATCAACATAACTTGTCATCCCGGCCTTCGCCGGGATGACAAAGAGATTTGGGATTTGAAAACTAAGCCGCCGGCCGCGAACTGGTCACGTAACTCCCCGGCGCATCCTCGATGATCGTCAGGCCGCGATCACCCGGAACCCGCGCCGGCACCTTCTTGCCGGACTTCTTCCCTATCCAGGCCTGCCAGTCGGGCCACCACGAGCCGGGATGCTCGACGGCGCCTTCCATCCACTTTTCCAGCGTCTTCGGGTTCTTGTCGTTGATCCAGTAGTTGTACTTGTTGGCGGCCGGCGGGTTGATCACGCCGGCGATGTGGCCTGACCCCGCGAGCATGAACTTGGTCGGCCCGGAGAAGTGGTTCACGCCCTTGAACACCGACTTGTAGGGCGCGATGTGATCTTCCTTGCCGGCCTGCATGTAGATCGGCGTCTTGATCTTCGTGAGGTCGATCGGCACACCGCCCAGCACGATGCCGCCCGGCGTCACCAGCCGGTTCTCGTGATACATGCGGTGCAGGTAATAGCTGTGCAGCGCCTGCGGCATGCGCGTCGAATCCGAGTTCCAGTACAGCAGGTCGAAGGGCATCGGATCCTTGCCCATCAGGTAATTGTTCACCACGAACGACCAGATCAGGTCGTTGGAGCGAAGCATGTTGAAGGTGGTCGCCATGGAACTGGCATCCAGATAGCCCTTCTCGGCCATCTGCTTGTCGAGCTGCTCCAGCTGGTCGTCGTCGATGAACACGGAAAGGTCGCCGGCCTCGGTGAAATCCACCTGGGCGGTGAAGAACGTGGCTGAATTGATCCGGTCGTCTTCCTTTGCCGCCATGTAGGCCAGCGTGCAGGCGAGCAGGGTGCCGCCGATGCAGTAGCCGATGGCGTTGACCTTGCGTTCGCCGGTCGCCTTCTCGATGGCGTCGAGGGCGGCGAGCGGGCCTTCGAACATGTAGTCCTCGAAGGTCTTCATGGCCTGGTGCTCGTCCGGGTTCACCCACGACAGCACGAACACGGTATGACCCTCCGACAGCGCCCAGCGGATGAACGAGTTCTTCGGCTGCAGGTCGAGGATGTAGAACTTGTTGATCCACGGCGGCATGATCATCAGCGGCGTCTTGAACACCGTATCCGTGGTCGGGGTGTACTGGATCAGCTGGATCACGTCGTTCTGGAACACCACCTTGCCCGGCGTCGCCGCCACGTTGCGGCCCACCTCGAACGCGTCGAAGTCGGTCATCGAGATGGCGAGCTGGCCGTTGCCGCGGTCCAGGTCCTTGAGCACGTTCTTCAGGCCGCGGATCAGGTTCTCGCCGCCGGTTTCGAACGTCTCGTGGAGCACTTCCGGGTTGGTCAGCACGAAGTTGGTCGGCGACATGGCATCGACGAACTGCTTGGAGAAGAATTCCAGCTTCTTGCGGGTGCGCTCGTCGAGCCCTTCGGCGTCGCGGATCGAGTTGGTGAACCAGCGCGAGGTGACCAGGTAGGACTGCTTGATGAAGTCGAAGATCTGGTTCTTGGTCCAGTCCTCGCCGGCGAAGCGGCGGTCGCCGGGCGCGGGCGAGACGACGGGCGGTGGCTCCTGGCCGATGGCCCGCAACGCCATGTTCTGCCAGAGCACCATCAGGTCGCGCCACAGCTCGAGCTGGGCCTCGATCACCTTGGACGGGTTGTGCATCCAGCTCGAGGCGAGCTCGACCCACGCGTCGGCCATCTTGCTCGGATCGAGACCGGGCACGTCCGGCGCCGACGCCTGCGGCTTCTTGAGGAACTGGGTGAGGAGCTTCTGATACTCCATCGCGATCTCGCCCAGATTCTCCGCCAGTTCGGGGCTGTAACCCATCTGGCCGGATCCGTTTTCGCGCGACGTCATTGGAAGTCCTCCGTTCCCTTGGCCTATAGCTTAACCGAAATGGCTCCGGAGTGAAAAGTAACCGCGATTCCGCCGCGCGCACCCGCTATTCCG
>CAMBYA010000236.1 GCA_945872035.1 Rhizobium sp. Q54 | reverse complement strand
CACTTCGCCGGTGGTGATCAGGTTGCCTTTGAGCTGGACGTCGCCGCCGATGATCGATGGCGTGTTCGCGGCGGAGCGGTTCGGATTGGTGGACACTACGTTGCCTTCCCTTTCTTTGATTGGCTGCTTGCCGTCGCGGGGGTCAGATTGCCTGAACATGCTGTGCTGCCTTGAAGACCTTCACCGGATTGATAGGCGTGCCGTTGAAGCGGACTTCATAGTGCAGGTGGATGCCGGTACTGCGACCGGAACTTCCCATGACACCGACTTCCTCGCGCAGGGCGACACGTTGGCCCTGTCTTACCATGATCTTGCTGAGGTGCCCATAGCGGGTGACGAAACCGTTACCGTGATCGACCTCGACCATCAGGCCATAGGCGCCGTCACGGCCGGCGAACGAGACTTTGCCCGGGGCAGTGGAAAAGATCGGCGACTTTTCCTTCTGGCTGCCGAGATCGACGCCGGAATGGAACGCGGGGGCGCCGTTGAACGGATCGGTGCGGCCGCCGAAGGCGCTGGAGATGTAGAACTCCTCGACCGGCAGCGACAGGGGCGCGCGCTCCAGGGTCTTGTAGATCAGGCTGAGCCGATCGACGTTCTGCATCAGCGAGATCAGCGCCCTGGTCTGGCTTTCGTCGTCGAAGGTGTTGAAGCGCATCGGCAGGTACGGGCCACCAACGCCGGCCGCGATGCGGCGCGGGCCGGCGGCGAGCACCTTGTCGGTGCTCAGCCCGGCGATCTTCAGCGCCTGCTCGTAACGGTTGATGGTATCGCGAACCTGATTGTCCAGGCGGACGATCAGCACGCTCTGCATGCCTTCGAGTTCATCGAGCTTGCTGCCCAGCGGGTCGCCGGCGTCCGAAGTGCGCTCGCCGCGCAGCACGATGGGCATGCGCTGGTTGTTGCGCTTGCGCTGGTCCGGCGTCTGGCCGACACGCGGCACCAGGCTGGGCGGGACGTCGGAGGTTTCCGGGCCGCCGACGGGCAGTTTCTCGTCAGCGCCGGGCTTCTCGAGGGTGATCGGATAGCGGCTGGCCATCTCGCGGCTGGGCAGGTTGCCCAGCATGGCGTCCTTCGAGCGGGCCAGCAGGCCGTCGATCATTTCCTGGCGCTGCTGCAAGGTTTGGGTGCGGTTCAGGATGTCGTCCTGCAGGGTCAGCAGCTGCTTGTGCAGGTCGCCGCGAATCTCGCGCAGGTCGGCGATCTGGCGGTCCTTGCTCTCGATCACCTGGTTGCCGAAGATCATGGTCGCCGAGGCGATGCCGACCCAGCAGGTGACGGTGAAGGCGACGGCCAGCGAGATCGACTGGAAGCGCGGAGACAGCGACACGAACCGCACGACACCCCGGGAGCGGAAATAAATCTGCCGCTCCGGAAAGTGATGTTGGTACTGCTTCGTGAGGTACGCACGAAGCGCTTCCAGACGCGGCCAGTCGCGTTTCTGCAAAGCCTGTTGCCCTCGATTGGCGTGCTGTTGAACCAGCCGCGATTCTAACAAACTTCACCGGGGGAAGCGACTCATTACGAACCAGGGTCTGCTACAGCGCACAGGCCGATGTGGAAATCCGGCGGAAATCCGGCCTTTTCCCGGGCTTCGAGGTTGAATGGCGGCTTAAGCGCGCCGCGGAAGTGCCGTTTGACTAAATTTCGCCACATATCCGCCGAATCATTCCAGGTTCGGTCGCACACCCAGTCGAACCAGCGCTTGCCCACTGCCACGTGGCCGATTTCGTCGTGAAGGATGGTGCGCAGGATGTCGGCGCTTGCCGTATCCCCGGCTCCGTCGAAGCGGCGGATCATGCCGGGCGTGACGTCGAGACCGCGCGCCTCCAGCACCAACGGGACGATCGCCAGCCGGGCCATCAGGTCATGGGCGGTTTCCGCGGCCGCTTCCCATAGACCGTCATGGGCGGGCAGGTCGCCGTAACCGGCGCCCAGATCCGCCAGCCGGTCGGCGACCAGCAGGAAGTGCAGTCCTTCCTCGTCCGCGACGGTCACCCAGTCGTTGAAGAACGCGCGCGGCATTTCCGCCGAGGCGAAGCGGGCGATCAGATCCCAGGCCAGGTCGACGGCATTGAGCTCGATGTGCGCCAGCGCATGCAGCAGCGCGACCCGTGTCGCGTCGGATCCCGCCGACCGTCGCTTCGGCATCCTGCCCGGCGCGAGCAACTCGGGCCTGTCCGGGCGGGCTGGGCGATCCGGTGGGGCCACGTTGCCGATCTCCGCCAGCGCGCCTGTCCGCCACGCACGCGCCACCTCACGCGAAAGCGCCGCCTTGGCCCGGGCGTCGGCGGTGCCCAGCACGCCGCAGGCGCCTTCGGTCAGTGTGGCGAAGCCGGCCATCCCCGCCTCAGAGCGCCTGCGCCGCGGCCAGCACCTCGGCCGCATGGCCCTTGACCGAGACCTTCGGCCAGATATGGCGGATCACACCCTCGCCATCGATCAGGAAAGTCGCGCGCATGATGCCCATGTATTTCCGGCCATAGAGCGACTTTTCCTGCCAGACGCCGTAGGCCTCGGTCACCGTGCCGTCCTCGTCGCCGCCCAGCGCCACGCCCAGCTTGTGCTTGGCGGCGAATTTCTCGTGCCTGGCGACGCTGTCGCGCGAGACGCCGATCACTTCGGCGCCGGCCCTGGCGAAGTCCGCCTTGAGGGCGGTGAAGTCGATGGCCTCGGTGGTGCAGCCGGGCGTATCGTCCTTGGGGTAGAAGTAGAGCACCACCTTCTTGCCCTTCAGGTCAGCCAGCGACACCGTGCCGCCGCCGTCGCGGGTCATGGAGAACGCCGGGGCCTTGTCGCCGACGTCAAGTTGATTTGCCATGGTCTTCCTCCAGGGGTGGGAGCTTTGAAGCGGGATCGGCGATCATCTCGTCGAAGATGCGCCGCACGCGGGTTTCAGTGTCCAGCAGCGCTTTCTCCAGTTCGCCGAAGCCGCCGAAGCCAGTCGCCCGGGTCAGGGCGGCGAGCAAGGCGGGCGAGGCGTGCTGGGCGGGATCGAAATCACCGCCCAGTGTCTGCCGGGAGAAGCCGCGGATGGAGTCCATCAGCACCCACGCGCGCCTTAATTCGTCCACCGTGGGCGACGGGATCAGTCCGGCGCCGAGAATATTGTCGAAGGCGACCGGGGTGCGCGGGCTGAATAGTCCCGGGGCGCCGACGCCGTGGCGCAGTTGCAGGTACTGGGCGATGAATTCCAGGTCCAGCAGGCCGCCGCGCACATGCTTTACCGCCCACGGGTTCTCGGTGCCGAACTCGGCCGCGAGGCGCCGGCGCATGTCCGCAACGGTGAACAGCACGCGGTCCTGGTCGCGTGGCATGGCCAGGACAGAATGGATCAGGCTGTCGATATCTGCCATCAGGTCGAGCGGGCCGGCAACCGGGCGGGCGCGTGTCAGCGCCATGTGCTCCCACAGCCAGGCCTGGGTCCGCTGGTAGGTTTCGAACGTCTCGACCGATACCGCGAGCGGGCCGGCGCGGCCTGACGGGCGAAGCTGCATGTCGACCTCGTAGAGCCGGCCTTCGCCGGTCAGCGCGGTCAGCGCGTTGATGACGCGCTGGCCCAGCCGCCCGTAATACTGCGTGACGGGCAGGGGCCGCTCGCCGTCCGAGGCCGCGTCCGGGCCAGGCGTGCGGTAGATGAAGATGAGGTCCATGTCCGACGTGAAGGTCATCTCCGCGCCGCCGAAAGACCCCATGGCGACGATCGCCAGCCCGCTGTCCGGCACGCGGCCATGGCGGCGGGCAAAGTCTTCCTCGACCGGTGCGAGCATGCCGCGGACGACCGCTTCGGCCAGCGACGTGTGGGCGGCCGCCGCGTCGGCGGCACTGATGATGCCATGCAGCAACTGGACGCCGATCTGGAACTTGCGCTCGTTCGCCCAGCGCCGCGACAGGTCCATGATGTCCTGGAAGTCGGCGGCTACGGACAGCGCCCGGTCCAGGTCCTGCTCCAGTTCACGATCGCCCGGCAGCCGGGTCATGAACCCCGGGCTGAGCACCGAGTCGAGCAGCAGGTGGTTATGGGCTAGAAAATCCGACAGGGCGGGCGCCGTTCCCAGGATTTCCGCCACCAGCTCGAGCAGCTTGGGATTGGCCTGGAACAGGGTCAGCAGCTGCACGCCCGACGGCAGTTTCGACAGGAAGTCGTTGAACCGCTGCAGCGCCTTGGTCGGCTCGGCGGTCTTGCCAAAGGCGTCTAGAATGGTCGGAATGAGAATCTTGAGCAGCGCCCGCGCTCGCTCCGTGCGCAGCGCCCTGAACCGTCCCGTCGACCAGGAGCGCACCATTTCGACGACCGCCTCGGGCGCCTCGAAGCCCAGCGCCGCGATGTCGGCCAGCATCTCGGCCGACGGATCGGCCGCCTCGAACAGCCGGCTCCAGCGCTCGTCCTCGCTGACGGTATGGGCGTCGCTGAGCAGGTCGTCGTAGCGCCGCCGGACATTGCCCAGATGAGCCAGCATGTCG
>CAMBYA010000235.1 GCA_945872035.1 Rhizobium sp. Q54 | reverse complement strand
TAACATCTGGATTGTTACAGCCTGTTCACCAGATCGAGCGTGCGGGGATCAGGCTCTCCACTATAGAAGTCATCGAGCGCGGCGTCGAACAGCGCGGCGTCGGACTCGTCCGCCGCCTCGCGGAACAGGGTGAGGCACGAGCGGAACTTCATGTCGTCGGGCGAGCCGAGAATGTCGCTCGCCGGCCGGCCCGCCTGCAACAGCATCAGCCGCACGCCCTCGCGCAACCGGGCGCCGAGCACCGGATCGGCGAGATAGCGGCGGGCGTGATCCAGGTCCTTGATGGCGTAGAGCTGCGCCCGGTGGCTGAAGCCCAGCCCGGCAATCTGCGGGAACACGAACCACATCCAGTGGGTGCGCTTGTGGCCGGCCTCGAGTTCGGCCGCCACCTGCGGCCAGACGAAGTTCTGCGCCTCGATGAAATGGGCAAGGTCGGAAGAGGTCATGGGTTCAATTTAGGCCGTCACGATGGCGAACGAAGCGCCTTGATGCAGGTAAAATCATATCCGTGTCCCTGAGCCTGTCGAAGGGCCTTGCACGAAGGGCTGGGCAAGGCCCTTCGACAGGCTCAGGGACACGGTGAAACTACAGCGTTGCACTACGCTCGAATCGCGCGCTTTGCCGCCATGACGGAAAACCTACTTCGCCAGCATCCGGTTCACCGCGCTGGTCACGGCGAGCAGCGAGGCATCGACGATGTCGGCGCTGATGCCGACGCCCCAGACGGTCTTGCCGTCGGCGCTCTGGGCCTCGATGTAGGTGACCGAGCGGGCCTCGGCGCCGTGGCCGATGGCGTGCTGGTGATAGTCGAGCACGTTGAAGTCGACGCCGCAGTTCTGCTTGACCGCGTCCACATAGGCGGCGATCGGGCCGTTGCCGAAGCCTTCGATGTCCTGCTTCTTGCCGTTGAACACCACCTGCGCGTGGATGTCGCGCTGGTCGGGGCGGCCGGAGACGGGCAGGGTGCTGTGGCTGTGGTACTCGATGGGCGCGGTGCGGTTCAGGTACTCGTTCTCGAAGGTTTCCCAGATCAGCTTCGGCTCGATCTCCTTGCCGGTCTCGTCGGCGATGCGCTGGATCACCCGCGAGAACTCCACCTGCAGCAGGCGCGGCGTGTCCAGGCCGTAGTCGCTCTTCAGGATGTAGGCGATGCCGCCCTTGCCCGACTGGCTGTTGATCCGGATGATCGCCTCGTAGGAGCGGCCCAGATCGGCCGGGTCGATCGGCAGGTAGGGCACTTCCCATACCTTGCTGTTCGAGGCGGCCAGCGCGTCGAAGCCCTTCTTGATGGCGTCCTGGTGCGAGCCGGAGAATGCCGTGAACACCAGGTCGCCGGCATAGGGATGGCGCGGGTGCACCGGCAGCTGGTTGCAGTATTCGGCGGTCTGGCGCACCTCGTTGATACGCGAGAAGTCCAGCGCCGGGTCGACGCCCTGGGTGAACATGTTCAGCGCCAGCGTCACCACGTCGACGTTGCCCGTGCGCTCGCCATTGCCGAACAGCGTGCCCTCGATGCGGTCGGCGCCGGCCATGAAGCCCAGCTCGGCCGCGGCAACGCCGGTGCCCCGGTCGTTATGCGGGTGCAGCGACAGGATGAAGCTGTCGCGCTTGTGGAAGTTGCGGTGGCACCACTCGATCTGGTCGGCATAGATGTTCGGCGTCGCCATCTCCACCGTCGCCGGCAGGTTGATGATCATCTTGTGCTCGGGCGTGGACTCGAACGTATCGATCACCGCCGCGCAGACGTCGCGGGCGAATTCCAGTTCGGTGCCGGTGAAGCTCTCGGGCGAGTATTCGAAGATCCAGTGGGTCTCCGGATTGGCGTCGGCCAGCTGCTTGACCAGCCTGGCGCCGCGCACGGCGATGTCGGTGATGCCTGCCTGGTCCAGGCCGAACACAACGCGCCGCTGCAGGGTCGAGGTGGAGTTGTAGAGATGGACGATCGCCCGGTGCACGCCCTTCAGCGACTCGAAGGTGCGCTCGATCAGCTCGGGCCGCGCCTGGGTCAGCACCTGGACGGTGACGTCCTCGGGGATCATCCTGCCTTCGACGAGCTGGCGCACGAAGGCGAAGTCGGTGTCCGAGGCGGCGGGGAAGCCAACCTCGATCTCCTTGAAGCCCAGCTCGACCAGCAGCTTGAACATGCGGGCCTTGCGGTCGGCATCCATGGGCTCGATCAGCGCCTGGTTGCCGTCGCGCAGGTCGACGGAGCACCAGATCGGCGGCCTGGTGATGACGGCGGACGGCCATTGGCGGTCGGTCAGCTGGATCTGCCGGAACGGCGTGTATTTCTCGTTGGCGTTGACGGGCATGTTGGTCACGGTCTTGGTCCTTTTCGTGCCGGCGCTCTCGGCGCTCTGGCGGAATGGGTCGATACTGGGTCGCGGCGCGTGATGCTGCCTTGATCTGGCTCACGGGCAGGCGCTTGTGCGCCGGTCAGGCCCGGGAACCGCCCATAAGTCGCACCGCGCGCCGAACCGCCGCGCTGCCCTTTGATCCGTGTCTGTCGATTTGAACCGTCACTGTGGTCACCCGATCGCATGTTCGTCTCATGGCTCTTATAGGCGAGCCGGCCCGGTCCCGTGCTAGAGGGACAGGCTCGTAAGTCGAAGGGGCAGCGATTCAGCGGTGCGGATCATGGCGACATAACTACGGATGGCTGCCGGATTGTCAAGCGATCGCTGATCCCCTCAACGGGTTGTGCGATCGGATGTATCAGGGCGCTTCATCCAGTATGATGGAACGGTGAATCACCAGGGTCCGCCGATGAGCACCATGCCATGACGTCCGAGGAAATGGCCCAGCACGTCGCCGCCATCTGCCGGGACGAAGGCATCAGGGTGCTGCCCCACTCACGCGGCGGCCGCGCCTCCAAGGCCCACAAGGTCATCGCCATCCGGCCGGTGAAGAGCGCCATCACCTATGCGGTGGCGCTGCACGAGCTGGGACATGTGCTCGGCCCGTGGCAGTCGCAGCCGCGGCTCTATGCCGAGGCCGGCGCGTGGAAATGGGCCAGGGAAGTGGCCGGCATCTGGACGCCCTCGATGGAGGAAAAGATGTCCCGCTCGCTGCACTCCTACGTGCTGTGGGCCGAACGCCGCGCCCCCAGGATCAAGCTGCCCGAGGACGACCACGAATTCTGGATGCTGCTGGGTGTCCCACCTGAACCCAGGAAGCGCGCGCCCGCCAAGCGGAAAGTCCGCCGGATCAGCGTGCTGCGGATGATTTTTGGGCGGTAGTTTCTGGAGCCGCTCTGGCGGTCACGCCAATCCCAGCGCCTTGATCAACGCCTTGTCGACGACACCAGCGGGCAGTCCCTGGTCCAGCCGGAAGCGCGTAATGGCGGCCTTTGTGTTGCGGCCGATGTCGCCGTCGGCGGCGCCCACTTCGACATATCCCAGGTCGCGCAGCCGGCGCTGGATGGCGATGACGTCCGGTGCATCGGGCTGCTCGTCCAGCGGGATCGGCGCGCCCAGCGTGCGGCGGACCTTGTTCAGCCAGGCCTCGCGGTCTTCCTGGCCGTTCAGGCCGCCATTGATGCGGCGGGTGACGTTGCCGAAATTGCCGGTGTCGCAGATGTCGTTGAGGCCCTTCCACTTCCAGAAGCCACAGGCCACGACCAGCGCGTGCTCGGGCGCGAACGCCAGTTCGGGCGAGCCCTCGAGGTCGAGGCCGGTGCGCTGGCCTACTTCGCGGTAGCCATCGCGGCCGGTGATCTGGATATAGCCGCGGCCCCGGTAGCGCCAGCCGTCGCCCGAGGCGCTGCCCCGGTTGCCCATGCGCTCGCCGTAGACGGTGTTGGCCAGCAGCTCAGGATTGCCGGCGCAGCGGCCGGCGGACGCCAGCGTCGGGAACCGGCTGGGCCACACCTCGCAGAGCCGCTGGGCGCGGTAGTTGAGGTTCTCCTGCATGATGGTAAGCCCGCCGGACTCGTGGCCGATCTGCGCGAGGAAGTAATGCAGGCGCGTCGGCGTGTCGCTGATGCCGAAGCGCCCCAGCACGTCCTCGGCCTGCGCGGCGAACGCTGCCAGATGCTCGGCCGGTCCGCGCGGATAGAGCGCACGGATGGTGTCTATGGACAACATGATCCCCTCCAAGTCCCCCCGGCGCCCATTTAATGGGGACCATTTTACCTGAAGCCGGGACGCGAGTCCCCTGCGGTAATCAGGCGCTGAGGGCGGCGTCGAGCTGTTCCTGGGCTTCCATCCAGAGGGCTTCCTCCTGCGCGAGCTCGGCCTTGATGTCGTTCACCAGCCGGCTCAGGCGCTCGATCCTCGGCTTGTCGCCCGCGGCGTAGATCTTGGGATCGGCAAGGTTGACCTCGGCCCTGGCTAGGTCGGCCTCGAGCTTGGCGATGCGGGCTTCGTGGTCGCGGACCTTGTTGCGCAGCGGCGTGGCGTTCTGCCGCTGGGCCTTGGACGGACCATTCGCCCTGGCGGGACTGGGCGCCGCAGCCGACCGATCGTCGCCCTTGCGGTT
>CAMBYA010000234.1 GCA_945872035.1 Rhizobium sp. Q54 | reverse complement strand
ATGGGCGGCGATGCGCGCCCGCGTGCGAAGCTGACGCGCCGAGGCTTGTGGTTCCATCGCTGCCGGTTCCCGTTTCGTTGGACCGAGCCTACCAACGTCGCCCGGACAGTACACAAACAAAAAACCCCCGCCTTTCGGGCGGGGGCTCGTGTCTCGCGGCGTTTGCCGGAAAACCTAGTTGCGGGCCTTGTCGACCAGCTTGTTCTTGGCGATCCAGGGCATCATGGCGCGCAGCTTCTCGCCGGTTTCCTCGATCTGGTGGCGGGCCTGGTTGGCGCGCATGGCCTTGAAGCTGGGGTAGCCGGCCTTGTTCTCGAGCACGAAGTCGCGCACGAAGCGGCCGTCCTGGATGTCCTTCAGGATGCGCTTCATCTCGGCCTTGGTCTCACTGGTGATGACCCGCGGACCCGAGACGTAGTCGCCATACTCGGCGGTGTTCGAGATCGAGTAGCGCATGTTGGCGATGCCGCCCTCATACATCAGGTCGACGATCAGCTTCACCTCGTGCAGGCACTCGAAATACGCCATCTCCGGCGCATAGCCTGCCTCGGTCAGCGTTTCGAAGCCGGCCATGATCAGCTGCGACAGGCCGCCGCACAGCACGGCCTGCTCGCCGAACAGGTCGGTCTCGCATTCCTCGCGGAAATTGGTCTCGATCACGCCGGCGCGGCCGCCGCCGATGGCGCTGGCATAGGACAGCGACAGGTCCAGCGCGTTGCCCGACGGGTTCTGGTGCACCGCCACCAGGCAGGGCACGCCGCCGCCGCGCTGGTACTCGGAACGGACCGTGTGGCCCGGGCCCTTCGGCGCGACCATCGCCACATCCAGGTCCGGGCGCGGCTCGATCAGGCGGAAATGGATGTTGAGGCCGTGGGCGAACAGCAACGTGGCGCCCTGCTTCATGTTCGCGGCCAGGTCGTCGGCATAGAGCGCGGCCTGGTTCTCGTCCGGCGTCAGGATCATCATCACGTCGGCCCACTTGGCGGCCTCGGACGGGCTCATCACCTTCAGGCCCTCGTTCTCCGCCTTCTGGGCGGTGGCCGAGCCGGGACGCAGCGCCACGGCAACTTCCTTGACGCCGCTGTCGCGCAGGTTGAGCGCGTGGGCATGGCCCTGGCTGCCATAACCGACGATGACGACCTTCTTGGTCTTGATCAGATTCACATCCGCGTCGCGGTCGTAATACACCCGCATGGTGGCTTCCCCTGTGGAGTTCGTTGGGTTGATCAGGTGCGCACTGCCTTAGCGTCACAAGGCCGTGCGCGCAAGGTTTAGAGTCGTTACATGGCCCCCGCGCCGCGCTTGATGGCGACAACGCCGGTGCGCGACACGTCGACCAGGCCGAGCGGCTTCATCAGCTCGATGAAGGCATCGATCTTCTCCGAGCTGCCGGTCACCTCGAAGGTGAAGCTGTCGGTCGTGGTGTCGAGCACCCGCGCCCGGAACGCATCGGCGAGGCGCAGGCTCTCGACGCGCGGGTCGCCGGTCGCGGCGACCTTCACCAGCGCCAGCTCGCGCTCGACCGCCGGGCCCTCGACCGTCAGATCCGACACCTTGTGAACCGGGATCAGACGCTCGAGCTGCGCCTCGATCTGGTCGATCACCGCGGGCGTACCGCGCGTCACGATGGTGATGCGCGACAGGCCTTCGGCATGGTTCACCTCGGCCACGGTCAGGCTCTCGATGTTGTAGCCGCGGCCCGAGAACAGGCCGATGACGCGGGCGAGGACGCCGGCTTCGTTGTCGACGAGCACGGCCATGGTGTGCCGCTCGATGGGTTGCTGCGGGCGCATTGTGGGCCTCTACTTCCGGAAACCTTGTTGAACTCAGACCAGCGCCAGATCGTCGGCGCGTTCGATGCCCGCATCCTTGGCGTTGAGCAGTATCTCGTTATGCGCGGCGCCCGACGGCACCATGGGGAAACAGTTCTCCAGCTTCGCCACCTGGCAGTCGACGATCACCGGCTTGCGGATCGCCATCATCTCCTCGATGACGCCGTCGACCTCGTCCGGCTTGGTGCAGCGCAGGCCGACGCCGTGCATGGCTTCGGCCAGCTTGACGAAGTCGGGCAGCGAGTCCGAATAGGAATGGGAATAGCGGCCCTCGTAGCTGATCTGCTGCCACTGGCGGACCATGCCCATGTATTCGTTGTTCAGGATGAACACCTTGATGGGCGCGTCGTGCTGCACGGCGGTGCTGAACTCCTGGATGTTCATCATGGTCGAGGCTTCGCCCGCCACGTCGATGACCAGCGCGTTCGGATGGGCGATCTGCACGCCGACGGCGGCGGGCAGGCCATAGCCCATGGTGCCGAGACCGCCCGAGGTCATCCAGTGGTTCGGCTCGTCGAAGCCGATGAACTGGGCTGCCCACATCTGGTGCTGGCCGACCTCGGTGGTGATGAAGGGCTTCAGGTGCCTGGTCAGGGCATGCAGCCGCTGCAGCGCGTATTGCGGCATGATCACGTCGCTGCTCGGCTCGTATTTCAGGCAGTCCTTGCCGCGCCACTGGTCGATCTGGGTCCACCAGTCGGCGAGCGCCTGCTTGTCCGGGCGGTGCACGCCGGCTTTCCAGACCTTGATCATGTCCTCGAGCACATGGCCCGCATCGCCGACGATGGCGACGTCCACATGCACGTTCTTGTTGATGCTCGACCGGTCGATGTCGACGTGGATCTTCTTCGAGTTCGGCGAGAACGCGTTCAGCCGGCCGGTGATCCGGTCGTCGAAGCGGGCGCCGATGTTGATCATCACGTCGCAGTCATGCATGGCCAGGTTGGCCTCGTAGGTGCCATGCATGCCCAGCATGCCCAGCCACTGCGGATCCGATGCCGGATAGGAACCAAGGCCCATCAGCGTGGTGGTGATCGGGAAGCCGGTCATGCGCACGAACTCGCGCAGCAGCTGCGACGCGTTCGGGCCGGAATTGATCACGCCTCCGCCAGTGTAGAACACCGGCCGCTTGGCCGACGCGATCAGCTCGACCGCCTGCTTGATGGCATTGAGGTCACCCTTCACCTGCGGCTGGTAGCTGCGGTGCTTGGTCTTGGGCGAACCCGAATACAGGCCGGTCTCGACCTGGATGTCCTTGGGCATGTCGATGACGACCGGTCCGGGGCGGCCGTTGGTCGCCACGTAGAACGCCTCGTGCATCACCGGGCCGACATCGGCCACGTTCTTCACCAGGTAGTTGTGCTTGGTCGCCGGACGGGTGATGCCGACCGTGTCGGCTTCCTGGAACGCGTCCGAGCCGATCAGGTGGGTCGGCACCTGGCCGGTGATGCAGACAATCGGGATCGAATCCATCAACGCATCGACCAGGCCGGTGACCGCGTTGGTCGCGCCCGGGCCCGAGGTGACGAGGACGACACCCGGCTTGCCGGTCGAGCGGGCATAGCCTTCCGCCGCATGCACCGCGCCGCCTTCCTGGCGCACCAGGATGTGCCGGATATGGTTCTGCTTGAACAGCGCGTCGTAGATCGGCAGCACGGCGCCGCCCGGATACCCGAAAATGGTATCGACGCCCTGTTCCTTCAGCGCCCGGATGATCATCTCGGCGCCCGACATCATGTTGCCCTGTGCTTCCGGCGGCATGCCCTGTCCTCATTCCTGCGCCGCCCGCGAAAGGGCCGGCGTTCCAACCGCGGCCCAATAGCATCGTAAGGCAGGCCGCGCAACGCTTTCCCCGCCCCTGTCGGGAGCGAGAGGCGCGCACCCTACTGATGGTTTATTACCCTGTCAATCCATAACTTGTAATTTTTGCAAAGATCAAATCGACGATTCTTTCCGTTTGTTTCTCGTCGATGGCATTCCAATCGCGGCACTGGTTGCGGAACCAGGTCATCTGCCGCTTGGCGTATTGTCGCGTCGCGGTCTTGGCCAGGGTGACCGCTTCGTCCATGACCATCTCGCCTGCAATCGCCGCGCGAAGCTGCGGCACGCCCAGCGCCTTCAGAGCCGTCAGGTTCGGATCGGCCGGGGGGAGCGCGGCCACCTCGCCGAGCGCGCCCGCCTGCATCATCTGGTCGAAGCGCCGGTCGCAGCGTTCGTAGAGCCAGTCGCGCGGCGGCAGCAGCACGAACTTGCCGACGCCGCCCTGCCGGTCGAGCGCCGTCAGCGGCCCGTCGACGGTCGTCTCCTGCCACGCAGCCAGCGAGCGGCCGGTGGACCGGATGACCTCCAGCGCCCGCGCGATCCGTTGCCCGTCGCTGGACCGCAGCCGCTCGGCCATGACGGGATCCTCGGTGGCCAGCACTGCATGCCCGGCCGCCGCGCCCGATGCGAGAACCAGTTCCCGAACCTCGCCGCGGATCCTCTCGTCAATAGGCGGCACCTCGGAAAGGCCGCCCAGCAGGGCGCGGAAATAGAGGCCGGTGCCGCCGGTGACGATGGCCACCCTTCCCCTGGCCCTGATGCCGTTGATCGCTTCGCCCGCCAGCGCGCCCCAGTACGCCACCGAGAACGGTTCCGCGACGCTCGCCACGCCGTAGAGATGATGCACCGCCGCGGCCCTGTCG
>CAMBYA010000233.1 GCA_945872035.1 Rhizobium sp. Q54 | reverse complement strand
CGCGCCATGGCCGGCGAATACAGCAGGGAACTCTCCGCCAAGGTGTTCGCCGGCCAGTGCCGGCTGATCGAACTCGGATTTCGCCAGGGTGGACCGGCCGGCTTCGGACTGCGCCGGGTGCTGCTCGACCAGTCCGGAGAAACCAAGGCCGCCCTCAAAACCGGCGAGCAAAAGAGCCTGCAGACCGATCGCGTGGTGCTCCGGCCTGGCCCGCCCGAGGAGGTCGAGATGGTCCATCAAATCTACCGCTGGTTCGTCGAGGACGGCCTCAGCGAGGGGCCGATCGTCGCCGAACTCAACCGCCGGGGCATCATGACCGACCTCGGTCGCCCCTGGACCCGCGGCACCGTGCACGAGGTGCTGACCAACGAAAAATACATCGGTCACAACATCTATAATCGCCGCTCCTTCAAGCTGAAGCGCCGCCACGTGGTCAATCCGCCGGACCTGTGGATCCGCAAGGACCACGCCTTTGATCCGATCGTGCCGCCCGACCTGTTCTACATGGCCCAGGGCATCGTGCGCGCCCGCACCCGGCGATACAGCGACCAGGAACTGCTCGACAGGCTGCGCGCGCTCTATCAGGCGAAGGGCTTTCTCTCCGGCATCCTGATCAACGAGACCGAAGGCATGGCCTCGGCCAGCGTCTACAGCCACCGCTTCGGCAGTCTGCCGCGGGCCTATACGCTGATCGGATTCACCCCGGACCGCGACTACGGCTTTCTCGAGATCAACCGGTTGCTGCGCCGGTTGCACCCCGAGATCGTGCAGCGGGCAGAGGCCGAGATCATCGCGATCGGCGGCCATATCCAGCGCGACGTGGCCAGCGACCTGCTGCGCATCAATGACGAATTCACCGTCTCGATCGTGTTGGCGCGATGTCTGATCAACGCGCGTGGCGGGGGGCAATGGAAAATCCGCCTCGACACCAGCCTTTGCCCGGACATCACGATCGCTGTCCGCCTCGATCAGCAGAATGCCGCCGCGCTGGACTACTACTTGCTCCCCTGGCTTGACCTGGGGGCCGCACAGTTGCGGCTGCGGGAGAACAACGGCGTGCTGCTGGATGGATACCGGTTCGATTCCCTCGACATGCTCTACCGCATGGCCGCCCGCTCGCGAATCCGCAGGGCCGCATGATCGACGCCCGCGAAGTCCGCGACATTCCGATCGAACGGATCGATATTCTCAATCCCCGCGTGCGCAACCAGAAGATCTTCCGCGAATTGGTCGCATCGATCGAGTGCCTCGGCCTCAAGAAGCCGATCACCGTGACGCCACGCGGCACTGGCGATGAGGAACGCTTTGCCCTGGTGTGCGGGCAGGGAAGGATCGAGGCGTTCCGGGCACTCGGGCAGACGACGATCCCGGCACTGGTGATCGAGGCGACCGACGAGGATGCCTTCGTCATGAGCCTGGTCGAAAACATCGCGCGGCGGAACCCGCATGCGGCCGAGCAGCTGGAATCCATCGGCATGCTGCAGCAGCGCGGCTACGACGTCGCCACCATCGCCCGCAAGACGGCGCTGGACCCGACCTGGGTGCGCGGTGTTCTGCTGCTGCTCGGCAAGGGCGAGGTCCGGCTGATCCAGGCGGTCGAGGCCGGCCGTGTTCCCCTGGCCATCGCGATCGCCATCGTCAGAGCCGATGGCGACGGAAACGGCGACGATGGCGCGGTGCAGGCGGTTCTGCAGCAGGCCTACGAAAACGGCGACCTGCGCGGCAGCAAGATGATGACGGTGCGGCGCCTGATCGAACAGCGTCGCAACCTCGGCAAGGCGTACGAGCGGAGCGGGCGTTCAAGATCGGGTCACAAACTGTCCTCCGTGGCGATGGTTCGCGCCTACAACCAGGAAGTGGAGCGGCAGAAGCTGCTGATCCGCAAGGCCGATCTGGTGCAGCAGCACCTGACCTTCATGGCGGCGGCAATGGCACGCATGCTCACAGACGAGAACTTCGTGAACCTGCTGCGCGCCGAGGGGCTGGCAACATTGCCGCGCGCGTTCGAGGAACGGATAAAGGCCGGCGGGGGCGCGCCATGAGCAAACTACCACGGGCGTTCGATACCGAGCCGCTGTTGCTGGCGCTCGATCGGCTGCTGCCATCCCGGACCCTGCCGAAGGGCATCGCCGGTTCGCGCAAATACGCGCAGATCAGGGCGTCGATGCAGGAGGTCGGACTGATCGAGCCGCTCGCGGTGACGGCGGCAGATCGCAAGAGCGGGCTCCATTTGGTGCTCGACGGCCATCAGCGCCTGCATGCCGCCCGTGAACTGGGCCTCACGCACATCGCCTGCCTGGTGGCGCACGACGACGAAAGTTTCACCTACAACAAGCGGGTGAACCGGCTGGCAACGGTGCAGGAGCACTACATGATTCTGCGCGCCCTGGAGCGTGGGGTGCCCGAGGAGCGGCTGGCGCGTGCGCTGGACGTGAACATCGCTTCGATCCGGCGCAAGCGCGACCTGCTCGACGGCATCTGCCCCGAGGTGGTGGACATGCTGAAGGAGCAGCATTTCCCGATCGACGTGACGCGGCACCTGCGCAAAATGAAACCTGCGCGGCAAATCGAGAGTGCTGAGCTGATGATATCGCTCAACAACTTCTCCACCCACTACGCTGCGGCCCTGCTGGCAGCGACCCCGCCGGAACAACTATGCGAGCCGGAACGCCCCAAGAAATTCCTCGGGGTGAGCGCGGAGCAGATGGCGCGGATGGAGCGGGAGATGTCGACCGTGCAATCGCGCTTCAGGGCGGTCGAGCAGTCGTACAGCACCGATGTGCTGAATCTGGTGCTCGCACGCGGCTACGTCGTCAAGCTGGTGGGCAACGCCGCGGTGATACGGTTCATGCAGAACTACTATCCGGAATTCCTCGAGGAATTCCGTAGTATCGGCGCGATGCATTCGCTTGACGAGCGCGCACCATCAGCCCTGGACGAGGCGCAGGGCCGCCGATGACGCAAGAGGATCGATTGGAGATGGATGAGACCATCTCGGCGGCGGCAGCAAACCGGCAATTCTCTCGGATTCTGCGGGGCGTGCAGGAGGGGCGAAGCTTCCTGGTGACCAGCCATGGCAAGCCGGTCGCGAGGATCGTTCCGTGCGACCAGGCGCAGGTTGCAATGGTGGCGGCCCGGGCGGAATTGCTGGATCGACTGGTGGAGACCTTGGCGCGGGGGATCGACCGACCGGACTGCGAGACCCCCGATGGCAGGTAGACGGCGCGTCGCGCTGCACAGCTGTGTCCTGGCCGCGGCGGAGGGGATGGAGGGGACTGACCGCCAAGCAAGGGCTGTCGGCATGCTGCGCGAGCTTGCCGATGACGATGTCATGGTGCCGGCGCAGGCGCTCGGCGAACTCTATGTCCGGCTGCGACAGCGCGCCGATCGCGCGGCAACGGCTGTTGGCATCGTCCGCCAGTGGCATGCTGCCTACGCGATCGTCAGTACGCGCCCCGCGGGCGTTGTGGAGGCGATGGAATTGTCGGTTCAGCGCGGCATCTCGCTATGGGATGCGCTCGCCCTGGAGGCCGCCGCGCAATCCGGCTGCCGCGTACTGTTCTCCGATACGATCCCGCATGGTGTTTCCTGGCGGGGCACGATCGTGCGCAATCCCTTCCGAGGCCGGTCGGCAAGCGGATCCGTCGGCAGCGGTCCGGCCGGATGATCTCCCCTCGCCAACGACATCAGTATGTCGGGGACCGGTCTTCACCCCCGTATGGCATCCGCGTCGTGGAACATCCGATCGACCTGTGCGCCGCTCAGCCTTAGTGCGCGAGCGAGATCGGCGAGGAACTCACTGCCGCGCTCCCACTCCGGGGCACCGGTCCAGGCATCCTGGACGCGACCGCCCGCCGCGGCAACGGCGGCTTCGACGGCATCGAGCAACCCGACTTCCCGCAGCGCCGCCTTGCCCTTCCAGGCGGGGATGACTGTCGGCACGGGCGGCTGGGATGCCGAAGGTTTCGCGACGTCCCACCCGCGCGAGGGCGTCGCCGGGACGACCAGCGACGCCTGGAAGGCGGGGTCGGGGTCGTGGCCGTGCCAGGCGAGGTTGATGTGATAGCGTGGGTCGATAACCTCCCCAGGGATCGGCACGCCACCTTCGCCCAACTGCGCCGGGGCGACGATAGGCCCCACGATATCAATCACCACACCCTGCGGCAGTTCCGGAATTTGGCCTGGCGGACAGGTCCATCCGGCGACCTTGCACGCCTCGAGGAACGCCGCCCGGTTGGTGAACCGGTGGTAGGTAGTCGTCCACATGGCGAGGTCTCCCTATGGAGCGGTCAGCTGCTGCAACGCGGCGTCTGGCACGCAGATCGGTGCGTATACGAAGGCCCGGTGCACGGCGTTGCTGAGCGTGTTGGGTGAGGAGGTCGACCAGGGCGCACAGCCGACCGCAATGCGGGCGACTGAGGCCAGAGGCACGATATTGTTCTGCCCGGCGGCAATGGCGCCGCCGTCGATGCAAATGGCATAGCGCCCGGGCTGCCAAGCGACGCCAAAGCGGTATGCCGTCCCCGGC
>CAMBYA010000232.1 GCA_945872035.1 Rhizobium sp. Q54 | reverse complement strand
GTCTTGCGCCAGACCACGTCGTTCAGCATCCAGAACCCCAGGTCCTGGAGCGCGGCGCCGATGCGGAAGATGTTGTGGTAGGTGCCGATCACCCACAGCGCGCCGTCGTCCTTCAGCACCCGCTTGGCCTCGGTCAGCCAGGCGCGGGTGAAGCTGTCGTAGTCGCCGAAGCCGGCGAACTTGTCCCAGTCGTCGTCGACGCCGTCGACCTTCGAATTGTCCGGCCGGTGCAGGTCCTGCTTGAGCTGGAGGAAATAGGGCGGGTCGGCGAATACCAGGTTCACGGACTTGTCCGGCAGCGCGCGCATCACCTCGATGCAGTCGCCCTCCATGATGGTGTCGAGCCGCAAGCCCGGATTCGCCATGTTTCCCACCCTTTTGTCACACGGCCTTGTGGCCGATTCGCGCCCATGGTGAGTCAGGCGATTCTTCGCGTCAACTATTAAGTTTATGGATTCAGTACGTGGAATCAACCACTTGTTGGTGAATCCTGATTCATGAGTCGATAAACTGGCTCGAAGCTTCTGCGATGATGAGAGGAAATTCCTACCATCTCTAGCGCCCGCTGGTGCTCGGGCGTACCATATCCTGCGTTTCGCTCCCAACCGTAGTGCGGATGGGCCAGCGCCAGTTCGGCCATGATCCGGTCGCGGGTGACCTTGGCGATGATCGACGCGGCGGCGATCGACAGGCTGATTGCGTCGCCGCCGACCACCGTCCGGCAGGCGCAGGGCAGCGTTTTCGGCGCGCGGTTGCCGTCGATCAGCAAGTGGTTCGGCGCGACCGGCAGCGCCTCGACGGCGCGCACCATGGCGAGGAACGTGGCCTGCAGGATGTTGATGCGGTCGATTTCCTCGACGCTCGCCATGCCGACGCCTACATGGGCCGAGGCGACGATCAGGCCGTACAAGTGTTCCCGGTGCTTGCGCTTCAGCTTCTTGGAATCATCGATGCCAGCGGGGATGCGCTGGAAATCGAGCACGACGGCGGCCGCCACCACGGGACCGGCCAGCGGCCCGCGTCCCGCCTCGTCCACACCGGCGACCATGCCGCCGATCTCGAGCTCGATGGAATAATCCGGCATGAGGATTCTTTAGCACGATGCGGATGGGTCAGAACAACCGCAACTGGTCGCCCGGCGCGGGCGGCGGGCTGAATTTCGAGAAATCCGCCGGATGCGGCGCCCTGTTCATGTCCAGCCGCCGGCACGCGGCGCGGAACCGCTGGCCGATCAGTTCGGCGTAGGGGCCCTTGCCCTTGCCCCGGGTGAAGAACTCGCTGTCGTAGTCCTTGCCGCCGCGGGTCCCGCGGATCAGGTTGATCACCTTCTTCGCACGGTCGGGGAAATTCTCGGCCAGCCAGTCGCGGAACAGGTCCTTGATCTCGAACGGCATGCGCAGCAGCACGTAGCCGGCGCGGCGCGTGCCGACGTCGTGCGCCGCCTGCAGCAGGGCGTCGATCTCGTGGTCGTTGAGGCCGGGGATCAGCGGCGCGGTCATGATCGTCGTCGGCACGCCGGCCTTGTTGAGCGCCTCCAGCGTCGCCAGCCGGCGCGGCGGCGTCGCCGCGCGCGGCTCCATGCGCCGCGCCATGTCCCGGTCCAGCGAGGTGATCGACACCGCCGCCATGACCAGCTGGCGCCGCGCCATGTCCGAGAGGATGTCCAGGTCGCGCTGGATGAGCTGGGACTTGGTGATGATGCTCACCGGATGATTGAAGGCGCTCAGCACCTCGAGCAGGCGGCGGGTGATGCGGTGCTCGCGCTCGATCGGCTGGTAGCAGTCGGTGTTGACGCCCAGCGCGATCATCGCCGGCTGGTAGCCCTTCTTGCGCAGCTCCTGCGTGAGCAGTTCGGGGGCGTCGAACTTGGCGAACAGCCGGCTTTCGAAATCAAGGCCGGGCGACAGGCCCAGATAGGCATGGGTCGGCCGGGCAAAGCAGTAGACGCAGCCATGCTCGCATCCCCGGTAGGGATTGATCGACCGGTCGAAGTGGATGTCCGGCGACTGGTTATAGGTGATGATGGAGCGCGCGGTGTCGGCCTGCACGGTGGTGTGCAGCGGCGGCGGCTCCTCGTCGACGGTGTCCCAACCGTCGTCGAACACTTCGGTCTGGAACCGCTCGAACCGCCCGGCGGATTTCGAGGCGGCGCCGCGCCCGCGCCGGGTGTCCGCCTGGACGGTGTGGACGGTCGGCGGTGGTTTGTAGAGGCGGGGCATGGTTCGGATTGTAGGAATGATTAAGAACAAAACAAGAACATTTGGACAAAGCCCAGCCGTCATCCCGGCGAAGGCCGGGATCCAGGCTTGGCGAGTGCGCGCGTCGCGCGCTTGTTTTTTCGTAAGGAAGGTCTGGGTCCCGGCCTTCGCCGGGATGACGGTAGTGAGTGATGAAAAGGGCTTAGCCCTTGCCGCGCCCCTTCACGTGCTCCTGCAGTCTCGGCATCAGCTCGACGAAATTGCAGGGCTTGAAGCGGTAGTCCAGCTGGTCCTTCAGGATGCCGTCCCAGCCGTCGCGGCAGGCGCCGGGCGAGCCGGGGAGGGCGAACAGGTAGGTGCCGCCGGCCACGCCGCCGGTCGCTCGCGACTGGATGGTGGAGGTGCCGATCAGCTTGTAGCTGAGCATGCGGAACACCTCGCCGAAGCCCTCGATCTTCTTCTCGTAGACCTGCTCGAACGCCTCGGGCGTCACGTCGCGGCCGGTCACGCCGGTGCCGCCCGTCGAGACCACCACGTCGATCCGGGGATCGGCGATCCAGGCGCGGAGCTGGCCGACGATGGCCGCGACGTCATCGGTGACGATGGCGCGCGCCGCCAGCGTATGGCCCGCCGCCGCGATCCGGTCGACCAGGGTCTGGCCGGACTTGTCGTCCTCGAGCGTGCGCGTGTCCGACACGGTCAACACCGCTATGGCGACCGGCACGAACGGCCTGCTTTCGTCGATGCTCATTGCGCCGCCAGCTCCCGCGCGTCGCTGCGCGAATACAGCGGCGCCTCGCCCACGACCATGGCGTCGAGCGACGGCGACGGCTGGTTGAAGCGGGCGCGGTAAATCCACAGGTTCTCCAGCACGCGCTCGACGTAGCCGCGCGTCTCCATGATCGGGATCGATTCCATGAACAGCAGCCAGTCGCCCAGCGAGTCGTCGCGGTCGAGCCACTTGGTGACGTTGCCCGGCCCGGCGTTGTAGGACGCCGCCATCAGGATCAGGTTGCTCTGGGTCACGCCCTTGTCGAACAGGTAGAGCAGGTATTTCTGCCCCAGCATCATGTTGAACGACGGATCGAACAGCTTCTCGGCATTTCGGTCCTTGAGGCTGGGATCCTCGGAGATATAGGCCGCGGTCGCCGGCATCAGCTGCATCAGGCCGCGTGCGCCGGCCGAGCTCACCACCCGGGTCATGAAGTTGGATTCCTGGCGGGTGAAGGCATAGAGCAGCGCCCGGTCCAGCTTGAAGCCGTCCTGCGGCTGCCAGCTGGGCAGCGGAAACAGCGCCGCTTCGATGACCGGGCCGCCCTTGCGCTCAGTCTGGCGTGCCAGGGTGACGGCCGAGCCGATGAAGTCGAGCCGGAAGGCCATCCGCAGCAGCCCGGCGCGCGGCGCGTCGGGTGCGAGGCGCCGGATCACCAGCCGCATCTCGTCGTCGGCCTGGGCCTTGTCGCCGACCTGAGACAGCGCCACGGCGCGGCGGACGCCGGGATTATTGAGCCCCTCGTTCAGGTCGGCCTGGGTCAGCATGGGCGCGGACCAGTCATAGGGCAGCGGCAAGCCGAGCTGCCGGCCAGCCAGGATGCCGTAGAACGTGCGGCGGTTCTGCACCGCCAGGTTCAGCATCTCGAACGCCTTTTCCGGCTCGCGGTCCTTCAGGTGGGCACGCGCCGCCCAGTAGGCGCCGGCCGAGCCCAGGCTGTTGCCGGCGTCGCGGGCGCGGGCGCATCGCTCGAACAGCTTCGCCGCCTTGCCGTATTTCTGCATGCGCCAGGCCGAGAGGCCGGCCACCCACGCGGCCTCGGCGATGTCGCCCTGGTTGCGCTCGGCGGCGTCCTCGCCCAGGTCCAGCGCCTTCTTGTACTTCTGATTGAAGTAGTAGCCCTTGGCGATCAGCGACATCTGGGTGTCGAAGCCGGCTGGCAGGAAGATGCCCTTGCCCTTGGCCGCCATCAGCGCCCGTTCGGCCTTTTCCGGATCCCGGTCTCCCAGCGCCGAGGCGATCTGCGAACGGACGGCGGATTCCCTGCGGCGGCGCTCCAGCTCCTCGGGCGGCAGCGCCTCGCCCTCGCCGAAGACCTCGGGCGGCACGTATCGCTGCGGCACGGGTGGAACGGGGGCCACATCGCGCTTCGGCTTGCGCTTCATGGCCAGCGCATAGATCTCGTCGGCCTCGGGATGGTCGGCGTACAGCGTCATCCAGTCGCGCAGCTCGTGGTAGGTCGAGCGGTACTTGGTCGGGTGCAGGTAGCGCTGGTAGAGCACATGCCCCATCAGCGCCGTGTCCTTGATCTTCTTGATGTGCTTGTCGGCCTCGGCCC
>CAMBYA010000231.1 GCA_945872035.1 Rhizobium sp. Q54 | reverse complement strand
GCTCCATATCGCCGGCCACTTGCGCGCCGACCGCTGGATGGGCCGACTGGAATGCCAACTGATGATCGACGACGCCGCGCCGGTTTTCTGATCGGCGGACCTAGCGCTCCGGCTTCCTCAGTGCTTCCTCGTCCAGCAGCGCCAGCAGGCTGCCCCGGTTCTCTCCGTTGAAGAGCGCGGCATAGGTCTCGGGCAGGTTCTCGAAGCCGGGTCGTATGTCTTCCCGGTGCTTGATCAGGCCACTGTCGACCCAATGGCGAAGATCGGTGCGGCCCTGATCGAAGTCCCGGAAATAGTCATACAGCAGGAAGCCCTGCATGCGGATGCTGCCGTAAACCAGCTGCATCATGTCCCGCGGGCCGGGCGCCGGGCGATCGGCGTCGTAGCCTGATATCTGTCCGCACAGCACGATTCGGCCGTATTGGGCGATGTTGTCGACCGCCGCCTGGAGGATGTCGCCGCCCACATTGTCGAAGAAAACGTCGATGCCATCCGGGCATAGCGCGGCAAGCCGCTCGGCGACATTCTCGTTCTTGTAGTCGATGACCGCATCCGCGCCGTAGTCGTCGAGCACCCAGCCGCACTTCTCGGCGCCGCCGGCGATCCCGATCACGCGCAGGCCCTTGATCTTGCCGATCTGCACGACTACCGAACCGGTGGAACCCGCCGCGCCGGAGACGACCAGGGTTTCCCCTTGCTTCGGCTCTCCCACCTTCAGCAGGCCGAAATAGGCGGTCAGGGCGTTCGTGCTGTAGATACCGATCGCGTCCGCCAGCGACAGGTCGTCCTCGATCAGCTCGCATCCGGCGCCCTTCGGATCGAGCACCTGGTATTCCTGCCACGCCCCGACGCAGCGGATACGGGAGCCTTCGGGAAACGCCGGATTCGCCGACTTGACGACCTTGGCGCCGCCCAGGGCCATGATCGGGTCGCCTGGATCGATGCCCGGGACAAAGCGGGGACGATCCGCCTGCATCCAGCCGCGCATCGCCGGGGCGCAGACCAGGATCTGATGCTTGACCAGGATTTCGCCCTTGCCGGTGTCGGGTTCGCCGATATCCCGCTCCACCATCTCGAAATGATCGGGCGTGATCTCGGCCGTTGGCCGTCGGGCCAGCAGCCATTGTCGGCTTTTCATGTCACTTCCCCTGACTCTCCCCAACGATCGGAAGACTGTTGCGTCCGGGCGGCTTCCTGTCAATTCTGGTTGGCCGGGAGAGGATCGGGGAATGCGGGGTGTGCGATGACTGAACTGGAAAGCCGTCTCCACAGGGCGGAGTCGATCCTTGCCATCAAGGCGCTCGCGCATCGCTACAGCAATATGTGCGACCGGGGGTTCGATCCGGATGGGATCACGGCGCTTTTTGTCGATGATGGCGTTTGGGATGGCGGCCCCGTCGTGGGCCGCTTCGAGGGGCGCGAGGCGATCAGGGCGTTTCTGACCGGGCTGGCCCAGGTCGTGACATGGTCGGGCCACTTCGTGGTGAATGACGAGTTCGATGTCACCGGAGACACCGCGGCCGGGTTGTGGCGCTGCATCGCCGTTGTCAACAATCCCGGCGTGGAGCCGCCGATCGACAACTGGTATTTCCAGGACTACCACTTTGAGTGCGTTCTGGTGGGCGGGGCCTGGAAGTTCCACTCGATCCGGACGGACCTTCGGAAAACGACCGGCTACGTGCCGGACATCGCAGGACACTCGCCAGTGATCCGGTAGTGGCGGTTTTTTCGGCGTGCGTCTTCGTATCGTCCGCGGCTCAAAGCCCCTTGACCCGTTTGGGGCCAGTATGTAGAAACCGGGCTCCGCGATGATCCCTTCGTCTAGCGGTTAGGACGACGCCCTTTCACGGCGTAAACACGGGTTCGATTCCCGTAGGGATCGCCACTTTCCCCCTGAAGATCTTGTTACCTGTTGGTCGGCACCGCCACGAACGGCACCGCGCCGCCGGGGACCATCGTCGTCGGCAGCACGCCGTTCCACTTCTCCGCAGCCGTCAGCGACACGAGTTCCGGACTTTGCCGCAGGGCTTCGCCGCGGGCCTTGATGGCGGAGGCTTCGGCGTTGCCGCGGGCGGTGATGGCGGCGGCCTCGGCGTTGGCCTGAACCACCTTGATCTCGGCCTGCGCCTTTTCGCGCTTCACCTGCTGCTCGGCCTGCTGGGTCTGCGCCTGCATCTCGGCGGCGGCCTCGACGGCCTGCTCGTAGGTGTCGGAGAAGTCGATGTTCTCGATCTGGATCCCGTCGACCACGAACTCCGGCGGCAGCGAACGGATCAGCCGGTCGGAGAACTGCTGCGCCAGCTCGGCGCGGCGGCCGACCACATCGGCGGCGGAGAACTGCCCGAACACTTCCTTGTAGGCCTCGAACACACGCGGGCGGATGATGCCCTGTTCGTAGCTTGCCTGGTCGCGGCCGTAGATGGTGTAGATGCGTTTCACCTTGGTCGGGTCGATGCGGTAGTTCACCGAGATGTGGTTCACCGCCTGCTGGATATCCTTGGAGTAGGAGGCCACGTCCGGGATATCGACCTTCTCGACGCGGGAAGAATACTCCACCACCTCGTCGATCCACGGCGTCTTGAAGCCGAGGCCCGGTTCCACCGTGTCGACGATCCGGCCGTTACGCAGCTTCACGCCGATGCGGCCCTGGTCGATGGTGTACCAGGAGCCCCACAGGATGGTGATGCCGAACAGGACGGCGAGCACAAAGGCTGCGCTGCGCAGGAATGCGGGCATGTCATTTACTCCTGTCACGCTTGATCCGGACACTGGTGGCGATCCACCAGACTCCGGCAACGACAAGGGCGATGACCAGCAGGCCACCGACGATCTCCAGGAACCTCATCAGGCGCTCCCCCCAGATATCCGATTCAGTCCGTCACGGCATGTAATTACCGCATTTGACCAGATCGATGGAGCCAAAGCCAGTGCCGGACAGCGCCGGTCCGATTATCCCGCGCCGGTATAGGCCTGAACATGCGGCCAGACCTCATGGGCGCCGCGCCAGATCATGTCGAGGGAGACGTAGAGGATGACCAGCAGGCCCACATAGGCGATCCAGCGGTGCTTCTGCAGCAGGCGGGCGATGAACGAGGCGGCGAGGCCCATCAGCGCGATCGACAGGACCAGTCCGAACACCAGCACCCAGGGATGCTCGCGCGCGGCGCCCGCGACGGCCAGGACGTTGTCGAGCGACATGGACACGTCGGCGATGACGATCTGCCAGGCGGCCTGGGCGAAGGTCTTGCGCTGCGGGCCACCGGCGATGGTGCCGTCGTGGTTCAGGTCGGCCTCGGCGAGCGCCTCGGCTGCGTTCGTTTCCTCGCGCGCGGAGACGCGCAGCTCGCGCCACATCTTCCACGAGACCCACAGCAGCAGCACGCCGCCAGCGAGCAGCAGGCCGATGATCGCCAGCAGCTTGGTGGTGAGCAGCGCGAAGAGGATGCGCAGCACCGTGGCGGCGACCACGCCGATCAGGATCGCCTTGGTGCGCTGGTCCTTGGGCAGGCCGGCGGCGGCGAGGCCGATGACGATGGCGTTATCGCCAGCCAGCACCAGGTCGATCATGATGACCTGAAGGAAGGCGGAGATCACATCGGGAGAAAACATTTCGCTCATCGGCAGACCTCTCTGGCGCTGCCGAGGAGGCAGACAACACTATTCCGTGAGTTTGGCATGGGCGGACCACTGGCTCGATTCCAGTCCGACATTACAGCGAAACGCTGCCAGAGGGACCCGACCTTAAGGAGGGCAAACTAGTCAACGCTTTGGGAATATTCAACCCCCGCTGCGGCAAGGCAGCCGGACCGTTGTGCAAGGCCGTCTCCGATCCAGGCGTCCGGCGGGAATACGGTTGTTGACGGCGGTCAGGTAAACGGGCTGCACTCCAAGTGAATGATAAGAAGGGGAACGACCGATGAATGAACTGACCGATACCGAATACAAGCGCTTGCTGTCGGTGATTGACAAGGACGCCATCCGGGACGTGCTGGCGCGGGTAAGCCGGGGCGTCGACCGGCTGAACGCCGACATCCTGCGCACCGCCTACTGGCCCGATGCCCTGGTCTATTCGTCGTTCTTCGACGGGCCGGTCGAGGAGTTCGTTGCCTGGCTGATCGGCAACTACAAGGATACGGCCATCGGCGCGGCCCACAATATCTGCAACATCCATATCGAGCTGGAGGACGAGACCCGCGCCTGGGGCGAAACCTACTTCATCGGCATGAGCGAGAACCGGCCCGACGGTCAGAAACCGTTCAACAACCTGACCTCTGGCCGCTACCTCGACAAGTTCGAGAAGCGGGACGGCGAGTGGCGCATCCTGCAGCGCACTTTCGTCTACGAGCTCACGGCGAAAGTGCCGCACCATGTCGGCTGGACCCAGCCGCCGCTGGCCGACATGATCCGCCGCGGCCGCCGGGACAGCGGCGACATGATGTTCGCCATGAAGGACGTGGTTTTTCCGGCGCCGCGCTAGATCTTCGCCTTCAGCAGATCGCGGATCTCGGCCAGCAGCACTTCTTCCTTGGAGGGCGGAGGCGG
>CAMBYA010000230.1 GCA_945872035.1 Rhizobium sp. Q54 | reverse complement strand
GGAAACTTGAAATAGGCGGCTTTCTGCGGCACGGGGAAGCGCACCGCGGTGACGATCTCGCCCTCGTCCAGCGCGGTCTCGAACATGCCGGTGAAGAAATCGTCGCCGGCGATCTCGCGCTTGTTGGTCACGACCGTCGCGCCCAGGCCCACGACCGCCGCCGGGTAATCGGCCGCCGGGTCGTTGTTGGCGATGGAGCCGCCGATGGTACCCCGGTTGCGCACGGCCGGATCGCCGATCAGGCCGGCCAGTTTGGCCAGCGCCGGGATCGCCTGCCGCACTTCAGCCGAGGCCGCCACATCGGCATGGCGCGTCATGGCGCCGACGGTGACCGTGCCGCCCGACACCGTGATGCCCTTCAGCCCGTCGATCTCGTTGAGGTCGATCAGGTCGCTCGGCTGGGCCAGCCGCTGCTTCATGGTGGGCAGCAGGGTCATGCCGCCGGCGAGCAACTTGGCGTCGCCGCTGTCGCCCAGCTTGGCGGCCGCCGCATCGACGCTTCCGGCACGGTGATAAGTGAAGTTGTACATCCTCAGCTCCCTTTGGCGGCCGCGTTCCCGGCCTGCAATGCGGTCCATACTTTAAGCGGTGTGGCGGGCATGTCGAGTGTCCGCACGCCGATGGCGTCGGTTACGATGCCGGGCGACGCCTCGGCGCCGGACGTGTCCAGCGACCGGATGCGGGCATGGACATCGGGCGAGCGGGCGAACACGGCGTGGAGCTGGCCCGGGCGGTTGATGCCGTCGGTATAGCGCCCGCGCCCGGTGATGAACCGGACGTCCTCCTTGCGCCTGACCCGCGCGCCGATTCCGGTCTCCGCCGTCATCGCCGATTCCCCGTTTCAGTCTCCGGCGAAAATCCCGGTTCGCCGTCCGATGGCTACATGTCGCGCGCGCCGGCGGCGATCGACTTGACGATGTTGTGGTAGCCGGTGCAGCGGCAGATATTGCCTTCCAGCTCGGCGCGGATGGTCTCTTCCGACAGCGCCGCGCCCTTGTTGCGCTCGGCGATGCCGATGCCGGCCATGATCATGCCGGGCGTGCAGAACCCGCACTGCAGGCCATGGTTCTCCTGGAAGGCCGCCTGCATGGGATGCAGGTTGCCGGGCTGGCCGATACCCTCGATGGTGACGACCTGATGTCCCTCGGCCTGTACCGCGAGGATGGTGCAGGACTTCACCGGCTTGCCATCGAAATGTACGGTGCAGGCACCGCACTGGCTGGTGTCGCAGCCTACATGGGTGCCGGTCAGCCCAAGATTCTCACGCACGAATTCAACCAGCAGCGTATTTGGCTCCACGTCGCCCGATACGGGCTTGCCGTTCACCGTTGTCGTTACCTTGACTGTCATAATGTCCCCGAATCCCCCGAGAAAGTCCCGAATCCCGTCACGTTACCAAGAAGTATATCACCAGAACCGCGGCAATCACGAGCATGCCGATGGTCAACGGCGAGCCCCAGTTCTTCTTTGGCGCAGCGGGCAGCCCGGCGGAAGCAGCCGCCGGAGCCAACTCGGCCACCGGTCCCGATTGCGATTGAGACTGGAATTGCGACTGAGCCTGCGGTGCGCCGCCGACGATCTCGGTGAACGTCCCGAAGAACTCGTCCGCCATTTTCTTGACCGTGCCCGCGACCAGCCGGGCGCCGACCTGGGCGAGCTTGCCGCCGACCTGCGCGTCGACGGCATAGGTCAGCAGGGTGCCGTCTCCGTCGTCCGCCAAGCCTACCTTCGCGGTTCCCCTGGCGAAACCGGCGACGCCGCCCTTGCCTTCGCCGCGGATGGTGTAGCCATTGGGCGCGTCGATGTCCTCGAGAGTCACCTCGCCGGTAAATCGGGCGCTGACCGGACCCACCTTGGCCTGAACCACTGCCGACATGGACGTATCCGACGTCTTCTGGATCGTTTCACAACCTGGGATGCAGCGGCCGAGCGTCTCCGTGTCATTGAGCGCTTCCCACACACGCTGGCGCGGGGCCGGGATGCGATATTCGCCTTTCATATCCATGCCGGGATGCTCTCCAATGCCACGCGCAGGGCCGCCTTGCGTCGCCGCAATGGCAAACTAGAGCCTTGGACATTTATGTCCAAGAGTTTTGTTTTATGTCCCGCTCCGTCTTCCCCGCACACGCATTGTGCAGTCACGCATGGAGGCAAAAGTTCAACGCAGTCATGCGCATGGCCCCCCAACTTTTGCTGGTCCAGGGGCGTGGAAAAAGCTACATTCTCGTAAGATTGTCTTTTTTAGACAGTCCTGACGGATTTGTTTGAATGGAGAATCAAGGTGGCAGTGATAAGACGAGCCCGCCGGCGCGACCTGAACCTGGACAACGGGCAGTCGGCGGCCATGGGCTGGCAGGCCCAGAAGAGCGCCGCCACCCAGCGCCGCGTCCTTGAAGCCGCGATCGCCTGTTTCGTCGAGGTGGGCTATGCCCGCACGACGACGACGCTGATCGCCGACCGGGCCGGCCTGTCGCGCGGCGCCATGCTGCATCACTTCCCGTCGAAGGCCGAAGTGGTGAAGGCCGCGATCGACTATCTGCACACCAAGCGTCTCCGGGCCTTCCGCAAGGCGATCGCGGCGATCCAGCCGGGCAACGACCAGGTGCGTTCGGCGTTGCGCGCCTACTGGGCGCATGTCACCCACCCGCTGTTCTTTGCCTTCGTCGAGCTGAAGGTGAATGGCCGTACCGATCCGGAGCTGGCCGAAATCCTCGATCCGGCGCAGGCCGCCTTCGACGAGGAATGGTCCGACACGGCCCGCGAGCTGTTCCCGGAGTGGCGCGACGATCCGGAAGGCATCGAGACCGCGCTCGACCTGCTGCAATATGTGCTGGACGGTATGGCCCTCAACCTGGGCGACGGCCGCCCGAACGTGCACAGCGAGCGGATGCTGGACTATCTGGAAACCCGCCTGCGCGAATTGCGCCCCGTAGTGTCCACCCGCGCCGCCGAGTAAGCCTATCGCGGGTCGACCAGGATCACCCGCACGTCGTTGACGTTGGTCCGCGTCGGTCCGCTGACCACTTGCCGGTTCAGCGCTGCCCAGAACGAGCCCGAATCATTGCGGCCTAGTGCATCGAGCGGATCGAGGCCGGCCGCTAGCGCGAGCGTTCCGGCGTCGAACCACGCGCCTGCCGCGTCGGTCGCTCCATCTATCCCATCGGTATCGCACGCCATGCCCGAAAGACGCGAATTGCCTTCGCAGGCGAGCATCAGCGCCAAGACGTATTCGTGGCTGGGGCCGCCGATGCCGTCGCCGGTGATGGTGACGGTAAGTTCGCCACCCGAGACCAGCGCCACCTTTTCACCGCCCGCCAGGAAGCCCTTTGCCGAGGTGGCGTGGTGGAGGGCGACCTCCCGCGCTTCACCCTCGACCGCGTCGCCCAGCGACACCACTTTGTAGCCGGCCTGATCGGCGACGGCCGCGGCAGCGGCCAGCGCATCCGCGGGCCGGGCGACCAGCACATAGTCGCCCCACGGTTCGGCAAGCTGGTCCAAACCCATCTCCAGATGGTGCCGGACTGGCCCCGGCAGCTCCACGCCATACCGCGCGATTGCAGCACGGGCGTCGGCGAAGCTGGTGGGATCGGAAACGGTCGGCCCCGACGCGATCACCAGCGGATCGTCGCCCGGCACATCGGAGATGGCGAGCGTCAGCAGCCGCGCGGGCCTGGCCGCCTGCGCAAGCCTGCCGCCCTTGATCGCCGACAGATGGCGGCGAACGCAGTTGATCTCGGCGATGGTCGCGCCCGCCCCGAGCAGCGCCGACGTCACGGCCTGCTTGTCGGCCAGCGTCAGACCGGGCGCGGGCAGCGGCAGCAGCGCCGAGCCGCCGCCGGACAGCAGGCAGATGACGAGATCATCGGCGGTCAATCCACCGACCATGTCGAGAATGCGCCGCGCGGCCCGCTCGCCGTTGGAGTCTGGCACGGGATGCCCGGCCTCGACGATCTCCACGGATGTCGTCGGCGCGCCGTGACCGTAGCGGGTCACGACCAGCCCCTCGACCGGCGCGGGATAATGCTGCTCCAGCACCCGTGCCATCTCGGCGCTGGCCTTGCCCGCCCCGACGACGATGGTGCGGCCACGCGGCGGAACCGGCAGGTGCGGCGGCAGGCAGTTGGCGGGCTGCGCCGAGGCGACAGCCGCGTCGAACATGCGCCGGAAGAGGTCCATCAATCGCGCCGGGTCATCGCCTCCAGCCGGGCGATCAAGCTGGACGTATCCCAGCGGCCACCACCCAGGCCCTGCACCTCGCCGTAGAACTGGTCGACCAGCGCGGTCAGCGGCAGGTGGGCGCCGTTGCGCCGCGCCTCGTCGAGGGTCATGCCCAGGTCCTTGCGCATCCAGTCGACCGCGAAACCGTGATTGAACTTGCCGTCGGTCATGGTCTCGTAGCGGTTCTCCATCTGCCAGCTCTGCGCCGCGCCGTGGCGGATAACGTCAACGACGGCGCGCGGGTCGAGGCCCGCCTGCCTGGCGAAATGGATTCCTTCCGACAGGCCCTGCACCACGCCGGCGATGCAGATCTGGTTGACCATCTTGGTGAGCTGGCCG
>CAMBYA010000229.1 GCA_945872035.1 Rhizobium sp. Q54 | reverse complement strand
GGAGACGGTGCCGGTGGTCGATGTGAAGGGCGGACGGATCGTCGTGCGCCTGGATGAGGAAGACGACGAAGCGGAAGGAGAGACGGCATAGTGCCAGCGTTCGCGGCAACGGTGCTGACCCTGTTTCCGGAGATGTTTCCCGGCCCGCTGGGCGTTTCGCTGGCGGGCAAGGCCCTTGAACGGGGCGCATGGTCGCTCGATGTACTGGACATCCGCGCGCATGGACTGGGAAAGCATCGGACCGTGGACGACACGCCGGCCGGCGGTGGTCCCGGGATGGTGATGCGGCCGGACGTGCTGGCCGCCGCGATCGACGCGGCGCTGGCGGATCCGGCCAAGGCGGGCAGGCCGCTGGCCTATCTGTCGCCGCGCGGCCGGGTGTTCGACCAGGCCATGGCGCGGCGATGGGCCGAGGCGGGCGGCGTGACGCTGGTGTGCGGCAGGTTCGAAGGCGTCGACGAGCGGGTGCTCGAGGCGCGGCAGGTTGAAGAGGTGAGCCTCGGCGATTTCGTGCTGTCGGGAGGCGAGCCGGCGGCCATCGTCATGATCGACGCGGTGGTGCGCTTGCTCCCCGGCGTCGTCGGCGACGAGGCGGTGTTGAACGAGGAGAGTTTTTCGGACGGGTTGCTGGAATATCCCCAGTACACCAGGCCGCAGAACTGGGAAGGACGAGAGATCCCCGCGGTCCTGCAATCCGGCCATCACGCAGAAATTGCGGCTTGGCGGAAAAGCAGGGCTGAGGATATAACGCGGTCACGCCGGCCCGACCTATGGGACCGGCACATGGCCGAGAAGAACAACAAGAGCGGCTAAGGAACAGGTGCAATGAACATTATTGAACAGATCGACCAGGAACAGGTTGCCAAGCTGACGGCCGGCAAGACCATTCCCGATTTCGCCCCGGGCGATACGGTCCGCGTCAACGTGCGCGTGGTCGAAGGCAACCGCGAGCGCGTGCAGGCCTTCGAGGGCGTGTGCATCGGCCGCAAGAACGACGGCGTGCATTCGTCGTTCACGATCCGCAAGATCAGCTACGGCGAAGGCGTGGAGCGCGTGTTCCCGCTGTATTCGCCGCGCCTCGACAGCATCGAGCTCGTGCGCCGCGGCCAGGTCCGCCGCGCGAAGCTGTACTATCTGCGCGGTCGTACCGGCAAGTCGGCGCGCATCGTCGAGAAGAAGGACTTCACGCGGACCAAGAAGACGGCCGGGACGTCCGGCGAATAGCCTACAGGAGACCTGCGTGATGAGCGGACCTAAGACGCTCTACGACAAGATCTGGGATAGCCATCTGGTGCATCAGGCGGAGGACGGCACCTGTGTCCTCTATATCGATCGCCACCTGGTTCACGAGGTGACCAGCCCGCAGGCCTTCGAAGGCCTGCGCATGGCGGGCCGCAAGGTGCACCGTCCGGATGGCACGCTCGCCGTGCCTGACCACAACGTGCCCACGCTCGGCCGCGCCAACGGCATCGCCGATCCCGAATCGCGCATTCAGGTCGAACAGCTCGCGAAGAACGCCAAGGAATTCGGCGTTCCCTATTTCGGCATGGACGACATCCGCCAGGGCGTCGTCCACGTCATCGGCCCCGAGCAGGGCTTCACCCTGCCGGGCACGACCATCGTCTGCGGCGATTCGCACACCGCGACGCACGGCGCGTTCGGCGCGCTGGCGTTCGGCATCGGCACCTCCGAGGTCGAGCACGTGCTGGCCACCCAGACGCTGATCCAGAAGCGCTCGAAGAACATGCGCGTCACCGTCACCGGCGCGCTGCCGGTCGGCGTCACCGCCAAGGACGTGGTGCTGGCCATCATCGGCAAGCTGGGCACCGCCGGCGGCACCGGCTACGTGGTCGAGTTCGCCGGGCCGGTAATCGAGGCGCTGTCCATGGAAGGCCGCATGACGGTCTGCAACATGACCATCGAGGCGGGCGCCCGCGCCGGCCTGATCGCCGCCGACGAGAAGACCTTCGACTATTTCAAGGGCCGCCCGCTGTCGCCGAAGGGCGCGGCGTGGGAAATGGCCGTCGCCGCATGGCAGGACCTGAAGACCGATCCGGGCGCCAGGTTCGACATGGAACTCACCCTCGACGGCAACGAGATCGTGCCGCAGGTGACCTGGGGCACCAGCCCGCAGGACGTTCTGCCGATCACCGGCAGCGTGCCCGCGCCGGAGGATTTCGCCGAGGACAGCCGCCGCCACGCCACCGAGCGGTCGCTGGACTATATGGGCCTGACGCCGCGCACGCCGCTGAACCAGGTGCAGATCGACCGGGTGTTCATCGGCTCGTGCACCAATGGCCGGATCGAGGACATGCGCGCCGCCGCCGTCATCGCCAAGGGCCGCAAGGTCGCGGCGAACGTGACCAGCGCCATGGTCGTGCCGGGTTCGGGCCTGGTCAAGGAACAGGCCGAGGCCGAAGGGCTCGACAAGATCTTCGTCGAGGCCGGCTTCGAATGGCGCGAGCCGGGCTGCTCCATGTGCCTTGCCATGAACGCCGACCGGCTGGAGCCGGGCGAGCGCTGTGCGTCGACCTCGAACCGCAATTTCGAAGGCCGCCAGGGCCGCGGCGGGCGCACGCACCTGATGAGCCCCGCCATGGCCGCCGCCGCCGCTATCGCCGGACATCTGGTGGACGTGCGCGACTTCCAGTAGGTTTTTCCTCCCGGTGGATTAGGCCGGGTGATTAAGGGGAGAAGGACACCATGGCGCTGATCAGTGACGAACTCTGGGCTGCAACGCTCCGCCGCGCGATCGAGCTGGCGAAGGAGCATGCGTCGGCCGAGGAAAGGCCGCGCATGGAGAAGCTGCACGTGCTCGGCATCGCCGACGACTTCGACGGCTTGAAGGGCGAGTTCGGCATCATCAAGGTGAAGAGCTAGCTCTCGCTTCCCGGCTGCGGCCGGGCGCGAACACGACCACCACAGGGGGCCGGTTTCCCGGCCCTCTTCGGTATTGAGGAGAGACCGATGGAAAAGTTCACCAAGCTGACGGGCGTGGCGGCGCCGCTGCCCATGATCAACGTCGATACCGACATGATCATCCCGAAGCAGTTCCTGAAGGTCATTTCCCGCGACGGCCTCGGCCGCGGCCTGTTCGACGAGATGCGCTTCAACCAGGACGGGTCGGAGAAGCCGGAATTCGTGCTGAACCAGCCGGCCTACCGCGAGGCCAAGATCCTGGTCACCGGCGAGAACTTCGGCTGCGGCTCGTCGCGCGAGCATGCGCCCTGGGCGATCCTGGATTTCGGCATCACCTGCGTGATCGCGCCCAGCTTCGCGGACATCTTCTACAACAACTGCTTCAAGAACGGCATCCTGCCGATCGTGCTGCCCCAGTCGGACGTGGACAAGCTGATGGACGACGCCGAGCGCGGCGCCAACGCCATCGTGTCGGTCGACCTGGAAGCCCAGGAGATCACCGGCCCGGACGGCGGCAAGATCCGCTTCGATCTCGATCCGTTCCGCAAGCATTGCCTGCTCAACGGCCTGGACGACATCGGCCTGACGCTGGAGAAAAAGGCCAGCATCGACAGCTTCGAAGCGAAGCAGCACGCCTCGCAGCCCTGGCTCTACAGCCAGGCCGTCTAAGGAGAATCCATACTATGGCCAGCAATCGCAGCCTGCTGATCCTGCCGGGCGACGGCATCGGCGCCGAAGCCATGGCGCAGGTCCGCCGCATCATCGCCTGGCTGGAAAAGAACCGGACGCTGTCCTTCGACCTGGACGAGGACCTGGTCGGCGGCTGCAGCATCGACGCGCATGGCGTGCCGGTCACCGACGCGGTGATGGACAAGGCGTTCAAGGCCGACGCCGTGCTGCTCGGCGCGGTCGGCGGCCCGAAGTGGGACAACATCGACTTCTCGATCAAGCCGGAGCGCGGCCTGCTGCGCCTGCGCAAGGACCTGGAGCTGTTCGCCAACCTGCGTCCCGCCGTGTGCTTCGACGCGCTTGCCGACGCCTCGTCGCTGAAACGCGAGGTGGTCGCCGGCCTCGACATCCTGATCGTTCGCGAGCTCACCGGCGGCGTCTATTTCGGAGAGCCGCGCGGCATCACCAACCTGCCCAACGGCCAGCGCCGCGGCGTCAACACCCAGGTCTACGACACCGAGGAAATCCGCCGCGTGGTCCGCGTCGCCTTCGACATCGCGAAGGCGCGTCCGAACGGCAAGGTGACCAGCTCGGAGAAGGCCAACGTCATGGAGTCGGGCATCCTGTGGCGCGAGGAAGCGCAGTGGGTGCACGACAACGAATATGCCGACATCCCGATCTCGCACATGTACGCCGACAACTGCGCCATGCAGCTGGTGCGCAATCCCAAGCAGTTCGACGTCATCGTCACCGACAATCTGTTCGGCGACGTGCTGTCGGACATCGCCGCCATGCTGACCGGCTCGCTCGGCATGCTGCCGTCGGCGTCGCTGGGCGCCGCCGACGCGAACGGCAAGCGCCGGGCCATGTACGAGCCGGTTCACGGCAGCGCGCCGGACATCGCCGGCCAGAACCTGGCCAACCCGATCGCCACGATCCTCAGTTTCGCCATGGCGCTGCGCTACTCCTACGATCTCGGCGCTGACGCCGACCTGGTGGAGAACGCGGTGCAGGACGTACTGGCCGCCGGCTACCGG
>CAMBYA010000228.1 GCA_945872035.1 Rhizobium sp. Q54 | reverse complement strand
CGCGCCGGCTGTTCCTGTTCTCGATCTTTTACCTGTTCGGCCTGTTCGCTGCGCTGCTGGTCGAGAAACTGGCGGGGCTGAGCTGATGCCGCTGCACGACGAGCACAAGAAGCGCAAGGTCCGCAACTGGACCATCGCCGGACTGCTGTTCGCTCTGGTCATCCTTTTCTATCTTGCGTCCATCGCAAAAATGGCAGGAGGCGGCAATATCTGGGGGCAGTGACAATCGCGGCCGCGGCAACCGCCGCACGGTGATGTCCCTGGTCGGCGTGGTTGCCGGCATGTTGGTGCTGACCGCGGCCTCGGTGCCTCTCTACCGTATCTTCTGCCAGGTCACCGGCTTCGGCGGCACGCCCATGCGCGCCGATGCCGTACCCGACACGGTTTTCGACCGCCAGGTCACGGTGCGTTTCAACGCCGATACGGATCCAGAGCTGCCGTGGCTGTTCAAGCCCGAGCAGCATCTCGTCGAGGCCAAGGTGGGCGAGAGCACGCTGGTGTTCTACCGTGCCGAGAACAATGCCGGTCATCCGGTGACCGGCCAGGCCGTGTTCAACGTCACCCCGGCCAAGGCGGGCGCCTATTTCACCAAGGTGGACTGCTTCTGCTTCACCGAACAGACGCTCCAGGCGGGGCAGAAGGTTGACATGCCTGTCAGCTTCTTTATTGATCCCGCCTTCATGACCGATGCCAATATGAAGGATGTGACGTCGATCACGCTGTCATATACCTTCTATAATCAAACCCAGGAGGCCGGCGGCAAGACCGCGGCCGTGCAATAAGCGAGCAGGGACGAACCATGGCCGACGCCCACGCCAAACCCAATCACGAATACCACCTCGTCGACCCCAGCATCTGGCCGTTCGTCGGCGCGATGAGCGCGTTCGCGCTCTTCGGCGGTGGCGTCATGGCGATGCACAACATGGGCTGGTGGCTGGCCGCTCTGGGCATGGTCGGCGTGCTGTACACCATGTTCGTATGGTGGCGCGACGTCGTGAAGGAAGCCCATGGGGGCGATCACACGCCGGTGGTGCAGCTTCACCTGCGCTACGGCATGATCCTGTTCATCGCCTCGGAAGTGATGTTCTTCGTCGCCTGGTTCTGGGCCTATTTCGGCGCGGCGATCTATCCCACCCATTTCATCGGCAGCACCTGGCCGCCGGAAGGCATCCAGACTTTCGACCCGTGGCACCTGCCGTTCATCAACACGCTGATCCTGCTGCTGTCGGGCACTACCGTGACCTGGGCGCACCATGCGCTGATCGAAGGCGATCGCAAGGGCCTGATCCAGGGGTTGTGGTGCACGATCATCCTGGGCGCGTTGTTCACCGGCGTTCAGGCGTATGAGTACTCTCATGCCGCCTTCGGCTTCACCGACGGCATTTACGCCTCGACATTCTATATGGCCACCGGGTTCCACGGCTTCCACGTGCTGGTCGGTACGATCTTCCTGATCGTCTGCCTGGCACGGGCCTATCAGGGGCACTTCAAGCCGGACCAGCATTTCGGCTTCGAGGCGGCGGCCTGGTACTGGCACTTCGTCGACGTGGTGTGGTTGTTCCTGTTCATGGTCATCTACGTCGGTGGCCAGGGCGCCGGCGGCGCGCATCACTAAGCGCCGCACCACGTTCAAGAGTTTTTGGCTTCGGTCCCGCCTGAGAACGGCGGGACCGAACCTGTTTTGGGGACCATGACAACACTTTTCCTGCAAAAGCCTCGCCCGATCCCGACCATCTTCACGGTGATCGCCGTCATCGTCTGCTCGGCATGCGGTATCTGGCAACTCCAGCGCATGGCATGGAAGCATGACAAGATGCAGCTGATCGAGCAGCGCATCGACCTGCCCGAGGTCCCGCTGCCGGCGACCATCGCCAATCCCGATGAGTGGGAATACCGGCACGTAGCGGTGACCGGCACATTCCTCCACGACAAGGAAAGCTATACGCCGGCCCAGTCCACGCGCGGCAACTACGGCTTCCAGGTCATCACCCCGCTCGAGCGGCCGGACGGGTCCCTGGTGCTGGTCAACCGCGGCTGGGTACCCGATCCCCAGCGCGATCCGGCGGCCCGCGCCGAAGGCCAGGTCCAGGGCCAGACGACGGTGTCTGGGATCGTCCGGCTGCCCTGGCATCAGAAGTGGATCGCCCGCCATGTCATGCCGCCGCCCGACCTGAAGCAGATGATCTTCTTTGACGGCGATCTCGCCGCCATGGCCAAGGCGCACGGCATCGCCGCGTTTCCCGTGTTCGTCGAAGCCGACGAGACGCTCAATCCCGGCGGCTGGCCCAAGGGCGGGCAGACCGTGATCAAGCTCAGCGATCCGCACCTGTCCTATGCCATCCAGTGGTTCGCCTTCGCCATCACCGCGGCGGTGATCTTCGTGCTCTACCACCGGCGGAAGGGCTGATCTCCATGCGTTACGTCAGCACCCGCGGTGCCGCGCCGGTCCTGGGCTTCGAGGATGTGGTCCTCGCAGGCCTGGCGCGCGACGGTGGTCTCTACGTCCCTGATTCCTGGCCATCGGCCACCGCGGACGACCTGAAGCGCTGGGCTTCGCTGTCCTACGCCGACCTGGCGATCGAGGTGATGCGGCCGTTCGTCGACGGCATCCCGGAGGCCGACTTCGCCGCCATCGTCCACGAGACCTACGCCGCGCCCGCCGTGTTCCACCACGCTGCGGTGACCCCGCTGCGACAGCTGGACGCCAATGAGTGGCTGCTGGAGCTGTTCCACGGCCCGACGCTCGCCTTCAAGGATGTTGCGCTGCAGCTGCTCGGCCGTTTGTTCGAGTACATCCTGAAGCAGCGCGGCGAGCGCATCACGGTGGTCGGCGCCACGTCGGGCGATACGGGCTCGGCCGCCATCGAGGCCTGCCGCGACCGGGAAAACGTCACCATCTTCATGCTGCATCCGGCCGGCCGCGTGTCCGAGGTGCAGCGCCGCCAGATGACCACGGTGCCGTCGGCCAACGTCCACAACCTCGCCGTCGAGGGCACGTTCGACGACTGCCAGGCGCTGGTGAAGGCCATGTTCAATGACCACGCCTTCCGCGACCGGCTGAACCTCGCGGCGGTCAATTCCATCAACTGGGCCCGCGTGCTGGCGCAGGTGGTCTATTACGTGCAGGCGTCGCTGGCGCTGGGCGGCCGTCCCGTCGACTTCGCCGTCCCCACCGGCAATTTCGGCGACGTTTTCGCCGGCTACGTTGCGGCGCGCATGGGCGTGCCGGTCAAACGGCTGATCGTCGCCACCAACATCAACGACATCCTGTCGCGTGCCCTGCGCAGCGGCGACTACAGCCGCGGCACGGTGCAGCCGACCATCAGCCCGAGCATGGACATCCAGGTGTCGAGCAATTTCGAGCGGCTGCTGTTCGATCTCTACGGCGGCGACGGCAACCGCATCCGCCAGCTGATGGACGACTTCTCGGCGACCGGCAAGTTCGCCATCGGCAACGAGCAGATCGCCCGCGCCTCCAGCCTGTTCGTCGCCGACAAGGTCGACGAGGACGAGACCCGCGCGACCATTGCCCAGGTGCTCAGGCACAGCGCCACCCTGATCGACCCGCACACAGCCGTCGGCATCGCGGCAGGCAGGCGGCTGCGGACCGGCGCTGACGTGCCGCTTGTGACCCTGGCGACCGCCCATCCGGCCAAGTTCCCCGACGCGGTGAACGCGGCCAGTGGTGTCCATCCGGCGCTGCCGCCGCACATGGCGGACCTGATGACCCGGCCGGAACGGTATGAAATTCTGCCCAACGACTTGAAGTCGGTTCAGGACCACATAGGTGCACGGGCATCATGAGCGTTGAAATCACCACACTGCCCAATGGTCTGCGCGTCGTCAGCGAGGCCATGGACCGGCTGCAGACGACGTCCATCGGCGTCTGGGTCGGCGTTGGCGCGCGCGCCGAATCCGTCGAGCAGAACGGCGTCTCCCACATGCTCGAGCACATGGCCTTCAAGGGCACCACGAATCGCTCGGCCCGCGACATCGCCGAGGCCATCGAGGACGTGGGGGGCCATCTGAACGCCTATACGTCGCGCGAGCAGACTGCCTACTACGCCCGCGTGCTGGGTCAGGACGTGCCGCTTGCGGTCGATCTGCTGGGCGACATCCTGCAGCGCTCGACCTTCGATCCGGTCGAACTGGAGCGCGAGCGCGGCGTCGTCATCCAGGAGATCGGCGAGGTCCAGGACACGCCCGACGATCTGGTGTTCGATCTGCTGCAGGAAGCGGCCTATCCGGACCAGCCGGTCGGCCGCTCGATTCTCGGCACGGTCGAGACCGTCTCCAGCTTTTCCCGTGACTCCCTGTCCGGCTACATGGGCCGCCACTACGCCGCCGATTCCATGGTGGTCGCGGCGGCGGGCAAGGTCGATCACAAGGAACTGGTTGAACTGGCCGAGCGCCAGTTCGGCGATCTGAAGCCGGCCGTTCCCCAGGCGCTGGCCGTCGCCGAATACCGGGGCGGCGAGGCGCGCTGCAACCGCAAGTTCGAGCAGGTTCACCTGACCTTCGGCTTTCCGGGCGTATCGTTCCTCGACGACCGGTTCTTCGCCATGCAGGTCATGTCGACCATCCTCGGCGACGGCATGTCGTCGCGCCTGTTCCAGGAAGTGCGCGAGAA
>CAMBYA010000227.1 GCA_945872035.1 Rhizobium sp. Q54 | reverse complement strand
GGCCGAGCCGACGCCCGATTTCACCTTTACGGGCAACATCGCCCTGACCAACAACTACATCTTCCGCGGCTTCAGCCAGACCAACGGCGACTTCGCGGTGCAGGGCGGCATGGACCTGTCGCACAAGAGCGGCCTGTATGTCGGCACCTGGGCGTCGAACGTAGAGTTCAAGGACCAGCCCGGTCCCGGCCAGAACGTCAGCACCATCGAGATCGACCTCTATGGCGGCTACAAGGGCACCTTCGGCAACAGCATCTTCAGCTATGATGTCGGCGCCATCTTCTACGCCTATCCCGGCGACGCCGGCATCGGCTACGACTACTGGGAATTCTACGCCAAGCTGAACGCCGATCTGGGCTTCATGACCCTCGGCACCGGCTTCGTCTACTCGCCGGACTTCTTCGCCAACACCGGCGACATGATCAACGTCCCGCTGAACTTCAGCATCCCGATCCCGCTGGGCAGCGACACCTGGGGCCTCAGCATCGGCGGCCAGCTCGGCTACAACGTGTTCACCGAGACCGGCGTGACCTGGGACGGCATCCATGACGACTACTGGAACTGGAACATCGGCCTGACCGTGGCGATCACCGACTGGTTCAACGTCGACCTGCGCTACCACGACACCAGCCTGAACGGCGTCGCCTGCAAGGCGCTGCGTTGCGACGAGCAGTTCACGGCGATGATCAGCCGGGCATTCTAATTCGTTAGATAAGCTAGCCAGCTTCTCTCCCAACTGGGCCCGGGACCGCAAGGTCCCGGGCACTTTTCTTTTTGGGGACCCGCTCAGTCCTTCTTAGGGATCTGCGGCTCGAATTCGCGCAGCTTGGCGACGAGCTTTTCCTGCAGCACCGGGTTGGCGGCGATGACGTTCTGGTTCTTGCCGCCCTTGCCGTGGAACACGTAGGGCTGGCCGTCGCGGTTGGTGCAGATGCCGCCCGCCTCGCGCAGGATCAGCTCGGCGGCGGCGATGTCCCAGTCGTTCTGCGGCTTCAGGTTGATGCAGGCGTCATGGTCGCCGCGCGCCACCAGCGCGACCCGGTAGGCGATGGAGTTGACCATGTGGATCTTCACCGGCGGCCAGGGCGTGCGCCAGTGGCGGTCGTCGAACATGGCGCGGTAGCCGATCATCCGCACATTCTTCAGCTCGGCGTGGGCGCTGACCTGGATCGGCTGGCCGTTGCAGGTCGCGCCGGCGCCCAGGCCGGCTTCGAAGAACTCGTCGGTCGCCGGGTTGAACACGGCGGCCAGCACCGCCTCGTCGCCATGGACCAGCGCGGCGCAGATGGTGAAGTGGGGCTTGCGCTCGATGAAGGCGCGGGTGCCGTCGATGGGGTCGACCACCCAGGTGAACGGCAGGCCCGGCGTGTGCGGCGCCCGCTCGGATTCCTCGGACAGCCAGCCGTCGTCGGGCAACGCGCTCAGCAACCGCTCGCGCAGCAGCGCGTCGACGGCCAGGTCGGCCTCGGTGACCGGATCGTCGGCGGCCTTTTCCCAATTGCGGGCGCCCTTGCGGAAATAGTCCATGGCGAGCGCGCCCGCCTCGCTCACGGCATCCAGCAAAATCTTCCGGCGTTCGCTGTAATCAGCTTCCGGCAATGGTCATCCCGTCGATGCGCAGGGTCGGCGCGTTGATGCCGTATTTGAACACCAGGTCGTCGGCCGGGACGATGGCCTTGAACATGTCCTTCAGATTGCCGGCGATGGTCAGGCCGGCGACCGGATAGGTCAGCTCGCCCTTCTCGATCCAGTAGCCCGACGCGCCGCGGCTGTAGTCGCCGGTCACGCCGTTGACGCCCATGCCGATCATCTCGGTGACGTAGAAGCCGTCGTCGATGGCGCCGATCAGCTCCTTCGCGCTGACCTTCCCGGGCGCCATGTAGAAATTGGTCGGGCCGGGCGCCGGCAGGCCGGTGCCGCGGCTGGCATGGCCGGTGCTGGCCATGTTGAGCTGGCGGGCCGAGGCGCTGTCCATCAGCCAGGTCGTCAGCCGTCCGTCCTCGATGATGCTCTGGCGCTTCGTCGCCACGCCCTCGCCGTCGAACGGCTTGGAGCGCTGGCCGCGCGGCCGCAGCGGATCGTCGATGACGTCGATGCCGGGCGCGAAGATCATCTCGCCCAGGCTGTTCTTCAGGAAGCTGGTGCCGCGGGCCACGGCGCTGCCCGAGATCGCCCCGGTCAGATGGCCGAGCAGGCCGCCGGCAACGCGCGGGTCGTAAACCACCGGCACCCTGGTCGGCTTGACGCTGCGCGCGCCGAGGCGGCGGACGGTGCGCTCGGCGGCCCTGCGGCCGATCTCGGCCGGATCGGCGAGGTCGGAGCGGCGGCGGGCGCTGTCATACTCGTAGTCACGCTCCATGGCGGTGCCTTCGCCCGCCAGCACCGAGACGCCGACGGCGAAGCTGGTGTTCTCGTAGCTGCCGGCGAATCCGTGCGACGTGGCGATGGCGATGCGGCCCCGGCTCCAGCTGGCGCTGGCGCCTTCCGAATTGGTGATGCCGGCCACCGCGCGGGCCGCGTCCTCGGTGGCGCGCGCCTGCTCGATCAGCGCCTCGGCGCCGGGCTCGGAGGTGTCGATCATGTCCAGATTGTCGGGCCAGCTCCGCGCCAGCAGCGCCGGGTCGGCAAGGCCGGCGAACGGGTCCTCGGTGGCGTAGCGCGCCATGTCGACGGCGCGCTGGGCCAGCAGCTCCAGCGCCATGGGCGCCGTGTCGCTGCCCGAGACGATGGCCTGCTTCTGTCCGATCAGCACCCGCAGCCCGACATCGCGGCCCTCCGAGCGTTCCAGGTCCTCCATCTGCCCGAGGCGGCAGGACACGCCGAGCGAGGCGTTCTCCAGCAGAACGGCATCGGCGTTTTCCGCGCCCGCGCGCTTGGCGAGATCCAGCAGCCTGGCCAGAATGTCGAGGGATGGCCCGGTCTGGGTCATGATGTCTCCTTCATGGAATGTCGGCGCACACTATAGTGTGCTTTCACGCGGCGTGAATACCGGTTACCGCCCGGGAAATTGGACCGGCCGCCGCCAGGATCAATGTTCACCCGAGGCAACCGAGGCCATGGCGCGGCGCATAGACTCTGGTGTAAACTAGCGGTAACAAAAACAAGCCGCAGCCCTACCAGATGGCTCATCGAGACGCCGAGGCAACCCGCAAGAACATTCTCCAAGCCGTCGGCCGGGTGCTTTCCCGGGACGGCTTCACCGGCCTTGGCGTCAACGCCATCGCCAAGGAAGCCGGCATCGGCAAGCCGCTGATCTACCGCTATTTCGGCGGCCTGGCGCCGTTGCTGGAAGAGTTCGGCAAGGACGCGCATTTCTGGCTGGCGGTGGCCGACATCTCGGCCGAGGCGCAGCACGAGACCGGCGGCAGGCAGATCGACGACTATGCCGAACTGGTTCGCCTGTCGATCACCTGCTACACGCGCATCCTGCGCCAGCGGCCCATGATGCAGGAAATCATGGCGTCCGAACTGACGGCGGCGCCCGAGCTGATCGAGCCGCTGGCCCGCGCCCGGCGCGGCGCGGCACGGGCCTCGACCGGCAAGTTCATGCACGGCGTCCAGCCGCCGGCCGGCATCGACGCCGACGCGGTCTACGCCATTCTGCTGTCGGGCTTCCAGCACCTGGTGCTGCGCTCGCGGGTGGCCGAGGACTTCTGGGGCGTGCCGCTGCGGTCCGAAGAGGACTGGAAGCGGCTTGAGAGGGCCTTCGGCCTGCTGGTCCACAGCGTGTTCAACGCCCACGAAAAAGAGGCCAAGGCGACCGCCTGACCGCGCTTTCGCCGCTGCCGGCTTCCTGCTAAACCCCGCGTCATGAGTCCACCGATCCTCGCCCTGAAGAATGCCGGCCTCGCCTTCGGCAGCAAGCCGCTGTTCAGCGGCGTCGAACTGGCCGTGTCGCCAGGCGACAAGATCTGCCTGGTCGGCCGCAACGGCAGCGGCAAGTCCACCCTGCTGAAGGCGCTCGCCGGCCTGATCGACGTGGACAAGGGCGAGCGCTTCGTCCAGCCCGGGACGAAAATCGCCTACCTGCCGCAGGATCCGCGGCCCGACCCGGCCTGGACGGTGACCGATTACATCTCGGGCGGTCTGGACGAGGCCGACAGGGAGCAACGCATGTACCGGGTGCGCGACCTGCTCGGCACCTTCGGGCTGGACCCGGCCGCGCTCGTCGGCACCCTGTCGGGCGGCGCCCTGCGCAAGGCGGCCCTCGCCCGCGCCTTCGTCGGCGACCCGGACGTGCTGCTGCTGGACGAGCCGACCAACCATCTCGACATCGCCATTACCCTTTGGCTGGAAAAGACCCTCGCCAGCATGCCCATGGCGCTGGTGCTGATCAGCCACGACAGGGCCTTCCTGCGCGCCGTCAGCCAGCGCACCTTCTGGCTCGACCGGGGCAACATGCGGGTGATGGAGAAGGGCTACAGCGCGTTCGACGAGTGGTCGGAGGCGGTTTTCGCCGAAGAGGAAGCGGTGCGGCACCGGCTGTCGAAAAAGATCGCCGAGGAAACCGAGTGGCTGCACAAGGGCGTGACCGCGCGGCGCAAGCGCAACCAGGGCCGGCTGGAAAAGCTCCACCAGATGCGTGCGGCGCGGGCGTCGATGATCTCCAGCGCGGGGACAGCGAAACTGAAACTCTCCAGCGATGATGA
>CAMBYA010000226.1 GCA_945872035.1 Rhizobium sp. Q54 | reverse complement strand
CGCCGGCATCGGCGGGAGACTTTACCGCCGGTTCGCTCGATCCTGCCCAAAGCCTGGTGCTCGCGTCGCATTCGACCGTCGCGCCCGTGTCGCCGACGGTGGAGCAGTTCAACGAGACGCCTGCACATATCGGTGACGCCGAAGCCAGGGACCCGTCCATCGCCGCCGCGCTGACCGTCAACGACGTGTTCGGGGTGGCCGAGGGCCGGGTCCACGAAGCCTTGGTCAGCATCGAAGTCGAGCTTGCCCGGGCCGAAGATCCGGGGCGCCTTTGGAGAGATATGTTCGGTCCCCTCGCCATCGCCAACGACCTGCCGCTGGTGGCGATCAGGGCAATGATGATGCCGCCGCCGGATCTGCTGCGCGATGACGGCGCTGCCGTGCCCGTCGCGCTCAACGCATCGGGTCCGACGCTAGAGGCCGCCGATTACCTGCTCGAGAAACGCGATGTGCCCCGGAACGTCCGTCGCTCCCGTCGCCATGGAATGCAGTGATGCGTGGGTGACGCCCTCGGCGCGCCAGACCTCGAGGTCGTGGAACGCGTCGTCGAGGGTCGAGACCCGGCCGCCGAAGTCGGGCCGGTCCTCGGGATGGGTGAACACCACCGCCTCCATGCCGAACCCGTCGAACGAGCGGCCTTCGGCCTCCATCACCTTGCGGAATGCGTCCATCATGGCCGGCGCCTCGCGGGCGGGCGCGTAGGGGATCCAGCCGTCGCCGGTACGCGCGGCGCGGCGCATGGCGGGCGCGCTGGTGCCGCCGATCCAGAGCGGGATGTTGCGGTTGGGCGGCAGCGGGCAGATGCCGGCGTCGGTCACGGTATGGAACCGGCCCTTGAAACTGATGGCGCTGTCCGACCAAAGGGCGCGCATCAGGTCGATCTGCTCGTCCATCACCGCGCCGCGATTGGCGAAGTCGGCGCCCAGCGCCTCGTATTCGGCCTCGTTCCAGCCGCTGCCGACGCCCAGCCGGATCCGGCCGCCGGCCAGCACGTCGCAGATGGCGGCCTGTTTGGCGACCAGCGCGGCCTGGCGCTGGGGCAGGATCAGCACCGCCGAGAAGAATTCCAGCCGCCGGCTGATCGCCGCCATGTGGGCGAACAGGGTCAGTGGATCGTAGAACGGCGACAGGTGGGTGAACGGCATGGAGAATCCGGGCCGGCTGGCCGGATTAGAGCCCAGCACATGGTCGTAGACGACGATGTGGTCGTAGCCCAGGTCGTCCACCGCCTGGACGAAATCGCGGATGGCGTAGGGATCGTCGCCTACATCGGTGAACGGGAATACAGCGCCGAGCTTCATGAAATCCTCCCCGGATTCCAATCAGCATAGCCGGAATCGGCTTCTGGCCAAGCAGCGCGACTCCTGCCATGCTTGAAATTCAGCGCACGTGAATGGGGAGACTGTCATGAATGTCCAGAACCCGGAGAAGCTGAAGCCCGGCGAAGCCCGCTGCCCGGGTCCGAGCACCCGTGACCTGATCCTGCGCGACGGTTGGGAGGTTCCGGCCGAGCTGGTCACCGAGAGCTACGAATTTCTCGGCGACGAGGACATTCCCTACGAGCGATACACCTCGAAGGACTTCTTCGACCTCGAGATGCGCAAGCTTTGGCCGAAGGCTTGGCAGTGGGCGTGCCGCGAGGAAGTCATTCCAGAGGTCGGCGACTACAATGTCTACGACATCGGCCCGTATTCGATCCTCGTCACCCGGGTCGCGCCCGACGAGATCAAGGCCTTCGTCAATTCGTGCCTGCACCGCGGCACCCAGTTGCGCCCGTCCGCCTCGACCGGAAGCGTCGAGCATTTCCGCTGCCCGTTCCACGGCTGGACCTGGAACCTGGACGGCTCGCTGAAGGAGATTCCCTGCCGCTGGGATTTCCCAAAGGTCACCGACGAGGAATTCCGGCTGCCCGAGGTGAAGGTGGCGCGGTGGGGCGGCTTCGTTTGGATCAACATGGACGAGAACGCCGGCCCGCTGGAGGAATGGCTCGAGGTGCTGCCGAAGCACTTCGCCAACTGGCCGCTGGAGAACCGCTACACGGCAGTCCATGTGCAGAAGGTGCTACCCGCCAACTGGAAGGCGACGCAGGAAGCTTTCGCCGAGGCCTACCACGTGCTGGAGACACACTCGCAGGCGCTCTACACGGCCAGCGACGCCAACGCCCAGTACGACGTGTTCGGCGAGCGCACCAGCCGCTTCATCCACACCGTCGGCATCCCCAGCCCGCATCTGGAAGGGCCGGTCAGCGAGGAGGAAATCCTGAGCCGCATGCGTGGCGGGCAGGGCGGCATGGACATCCCCGAGGGCGGAACCGCGCGGTCGGTGGTGGCCGATCATCTCCGCTCGGCGCTCAGCGAGGCCTATGGCATCGACCTGACCCAGACCAGCCCGTCCGAGCTGATGGATTCGATCCAGTACCACCTGTTCCCGAACACCTACCTGCATTCGGGCGTGGTGCTGCCGCTGATCTACCGGTTCCGGCCCAACGGCATGGACGTCAACAGCACCATCTTCGACATCCTGGTGCTGCGGCCCATTCCGGAGAACGGCGAGGCGCCCGAGGCGGCCGAGACCCACTACCTGAAGCCGGGCGAGAGCTACACCACGACACCGGGCCTCGATGCAGGCCTTGCCGTGGTCTACGACCAGGACACCGGCAATCTGGAAATGCAGCAGCGCGCCTTCCAGGGCGCCAGCTATGGCTTGGGAAAGCAGGGCGAGACGCTGGGCAACTACCAGGAAATCCGCATCCGGCGCATGCACAAGACGCTGGAGAAGTTCCTGAACGCCTGAAGCCCCGCAAGCATCAGCCGCCGCAGCCGTCCTCGTCCAGTTCGATGTCGTTTTCGTTCCAGCTGTGCGTGGCGCCGCACCGCGGGCAGGCCAGCTGCTCGCCGACGAAGCGGCTGGCGGCCACCTCGTCCCACTCGAGATTCACGCCGGTGTAGATCATCCGGCCGCTCTCCGGGCACCTGATCATCGCTCGTGACATCCGCATCCTCCGTTCCAATGAGGAATTGAAGGATCACGCTACCACGGTGTCCGGGTGCCGCGTCATGTTCTGCCGATATTTTAGACATGCAAAATATACTGCGCAAAACCTATGCATGTTTGACGGATTTCGCCTTGGCCAACTTCTCCTTGCCCGCCTGATGCACGGAAGCGGCGGGCCTGCCGATGGTGGCGGCCTTCAGTTCCTCGAATGCCTGGTCGAGGCATTCCTGGTAGAAGGCCGGGTCCGGCATCACCTCCCGGTCCGACATGGCGGTGATCGACAGCTTGCCGTTGTAGCTGAGAATACCGTGGAACAGCGTCATGCCGTCCTGAACGATGCCCAGGCTGAACTGGTTCACCATCTCGGCGCCGCAGAAATAAAGCGGCATCTGCGGCCCCGGCACGTTGGTCAGCACCGTGTTGACGATGGGCTGGACGCGGGTCGCCAGCCCCAGCGACGCCGCCAGGCGGGAGGCGAGGCCCGCGGTGACCGATGGGATGAACTGGTTGAAGTCGGTCATCAGCTTGGCGCCGATGGCGCTGGTCAGCTCCTTCGAGTTGGCCGCCGAATCGTGCACCGCCTGGAGACGCGCCAGCGGGTCTATCAGGTCGGTCGCCAGCGACACCAGCATGCCTGTGACCTCGTTGCCGGGCGCCGAGGCCATGGCCGAGGACGTCGGATCCTTCGAGGCGCGCACGGCGATCGGCGACAGGGTGATCAGCGGCTTGTCGGGCAGCTCGTTCTTGTCGAGCAGGTAGCGCCGGAGCGCGCCGCCGCCGATGGTCAGGATCACGTCGTTGATGGTGCCGCCCGCGACCGCGTTCTTGATCTCGCGCAGGTCCTTCATCGGGAACGACGTCGCCGCGATCACCCGGTGTCCGGAGACATTGCCGTTGAAGCGGGTGCGCGGCACTTGGCCGATGGCCTCCGGAATCTTGAACTTCGAATTGGTCAGGCCTTCCATCAGCCGCTGCGCCGCGGGCGACACCTCGCCCATGAACTGCATGAACCGCATGGGCTGGTTCAGGTTGTTCATGTAGGTGCGGGTCAGCAACTCTATCTCGCCCGGCGGCTTCTCGGGCGTCCAGGGCACCGGGTCGGGGTCGCGCGCGTCCGGTTCTGTCTCGTGGATCGCCGTGGCCATCGCCGTGCCGGAGACGCCGTCGATCAGCGCGTGATGGGTCTTGGTCACGACGGCGAAGCTGCCGGGCGGCAGGCCCTCGACATTGTCCAGGCCCTCGATGACGTACAGCACCCACAGCGGCCGCGACATGTCGAGCGGCCGGTCGTAGAGGCGCGAGGTCTGGATCAGCAACTGACGCCAGTCGCCGGGCTTGGGCAGCGCCATGTGGCGCACGTGGTACTCGATGTCGAACTTGGAGTCGTCGACCCAGTAGGGATGATCCAGGTTCCCCGGCACGTGCAGCAGCTTCTGGCGGTATCGCGGCACGAGGTGCAGCCGGGACTGGAGGTGCCTGAGGATCCGCTTGAAGGTCACCAGGCCGCCCGGCGCGGTGGATTGGTCGTAGATGTACAGGCCGCCGACATGGTTGGCGACGCGTTCGTGCTCAGAATAGAGGAACGAGGCGTCCATCGCGCTGAGCTGGTCCATGATCTTTCCTTTCCGGACGCAACCCGCCCGGTGTGATCGTCTTCCCCGGACTAGGGTC
>CAMBYA010000225.1 GCA_945872035.1 Rhizobium sp. Q54 | reverse complement strand
GACCGCGTGGTGTAGCGGACGCAGCGTCCGGCGCAGGGGCGCGGGACGATGGGGCAAACCGCGAACCCTACGGGGTTGCGCAACCGCTTCGGGCGCTATCACCTTGGCATGCTTCCAGCTTCTGCCCGGATTGTTCTGACGCCGCCATCCTGCGGGTGCTATGCTACCACGCGCTCGGACGCCAAGGCCTCGGGGGAGGCTGGCCGGGCTCGCAAAGGGGACTGGCATGCTCAAGAAGTTAAGCGCGGAGTTTATCGGAACGTTCTGGCTCGTGTTCGGCGGCTGCGGCTCGGCGATCCTGGCCGCCGTGTTCAACGACGTCGGCATCGGGCTGGCGGGCGTTTCCATCGCCTTTGGCCTTACCGTGGTGACCATGGCCTATGCTCTGGGCCATGTCTCCGGCGGCCATTTCAATCCGGCGGTGACGATCGGCCTGTGGGCCGGCGGCCGCTGTCCTGCAGGTGACGTCGCACCCTATGTCGTGGTGCAGACGGTCGGCGCCATCGCGGCTGCGGGCGTTCTCTACGTCATCGCCAGCGGCGCGCCGGGTTTCGAGGTCGGCGGCTTTGCCGCCAACGGCTATGGCGAGAACTCGCCAGGCGGCTACAGCATGGTCGCCTGCCTGGTGGCCGAGGTGGTGCTGACCGCGGGCTTCCTGATGGTCATCATGGGCGCCACGGATGGACGGGCGCCGGCGGGCTTCGCGCCGCTGGCCATCGGCTTGGCGCTGACCCTGATCCACCTGATCAGCATTCCGGTCACCAACACGTCGGTCAACCCGGCGCGCAGCACCGGCCCGGCGATCATCGCCGGCGGCTGGGCGCTGCAACAGCTCTGGCTGTTCTGGGTGGCACCGATCGTCGGCGGCGTCATCGGCGCCGGCGCTTACCGGGCGCTGTTTAGCAGCAAATAAGCAGGTTCGGGACCGGGGAACTCAGAACTCGACGTCGAGTTCTTCCAGTTCCTCGGGCTCGGCCTTGGCGGCCTCGGTCCATTCGACCATCAGCGGCCAGGCCAGGATGCGCTGCGCATAGGCGGCGCACTCCTTGTCGAGCTTGACGTCGTAAGTCTTGAAGCGGGTGCAGACCGGCGCGTACATGGCGTCGGCCATGGACAACTCGCCATACAGATATGGCCCGCCATTGCCCAGCAGGCACTCGCGCCAGATCGTGACGATCCGGTCGATGTCGGCCTGGGCGCCGGCCCAGATCTTGAAGCCGGGAAACCGCGCCTTCAGGTTCATCGGCAGTGCCGAACGCAGATTGGCGAAGCCCGAATGCATCTCGCCGGCGATAGAGCGGCAATGGGCGCGGTCGACCGCATCGGCCGGGAACAACCCGGCCTCGGGGTTGATCTCGTTCAGGTACTCGGCGATGGCGAGGGTATCCCAGACTGAAATCCCGTTGTGGGTCAGGCGCGGTACCTGGAACGAGGGTGACAGCAGCAGCAGTTCTGCGCGGGTGGACGGATCGTCCGCGGGAAGGACCTCTTCCTTGAAGTCAAGGCCACCCATCTTGGTCAGCAACCAGCCGCGCAGCGACCACGAGGAGTAGTTCTTGCTGCTGATCGTCAGTGTTGCCTTGCTCATCTTCCATCTCCGCCGGCGCCGCCGTGCGATGCGTCGTTTCAGTAACCGATTCTGAGCGGTTCCGGCTCCGTGTGCAAGTGCGAAAAGATAATAGCGAAAGCGGCTAAATGTTAAGCGTCCATGCCCACAATTGAGGCAAAATAACGAATGTATGCGGGTGCAGAAGTCTCTCGCAGCGCAGCAAAAAATACATTAGCCTGATGCTCCGGCGACCTCGGCGCATCGTGCGGCGGGCTGTCAAAACGTCTGACCGGATCGGCTTCTGAGCGCATGATCTACCTCGCCTACCAAACCACGACCGACTTCATGGAGCCGTTCCGCGCGGCTGCGCAAGTCGCGGCATCCATGCTCGGCGCCAGCGGGTTCGGCGACAACTACTTTGTCCGGAACATGTCCGCATCGTTCGAGATGCTCAGCCGCACCAAGCTTACCCACGGCCGACCATCCTACCAGCTCGAGAAGGTGACGGTGGGCAACAGCGAGGTCGAGGTGGTCGAGGAGGCCGCCTTCGCGACACCGTTCGGCACGCTGCTGCACTTCCGCAAGAAGGACGTCGAATCGGCCCAGCCCCGGGTGCTGGTGGTGGCGCCGCTGTCGGGCCATTTCGCCACCCTGCTGCGCAACACGGTCGAGACGCTGCTGCCGGAGAACGACGTCTATATCACCGACTGGCACAACGCCCGCGACGTCCCCAAGGACGCAGGCGTATTCGGCTTCGACGAATATGTCGACCACGTCATCCAGTTCCTCGAGCACATGGGTCCCGGTTCGCACGTCATCGCCGTTTGCCAGCCCTGCGTGCAGGTCCTCGTTGCCGCCTCGGTGATGGCGCAGACGGAGAATCCGGCCCAGCCGCTCAGCATGACCCTGATGGCCGGACCCATCGACACACGGATCAACCCCACCAAGGTCAACGAACTGGCGACCACCCATTCGATCCAGTGGTTCGAGAAGAACCTGATCTCGCGGGTGCCGCCGGGCTTCGCCGGCGCCGGCCGCCGGGTCTATCCGGGTTTCGTCCAGCTCACCGCGTTCATGAGCATGAACATGGACCGGCACATCAAGGCGCACACCGAACTGTTCGACCATCTGGTGAACGGCGACGTCGAGAAGGCCGACGCGACGAAGAACTTCTACGATGAATATTTCGCCGTGCTCGACCTGCCGGCCGAGTTCTATCTCGAGACCGTCCAGCGCGTGTTCCAGGAAGCGCGGCTGGCCCAGGGCACGCTCGAGTGGCGCGGCATGAAGGTGGACCCGTCGGCGATTCGCCGCACGTCGCTGCTGACCGTCGAGGGGGAGCGCGACGATATTTGCGCGGTCGGCCAGACCATGGCCGCCCAGGATCTGTGCAGCAAGCTTCGGCCTTACCGGAAGCGTCATCACATGCAGGCGGGCGTGGGACACTACGGCGTATTCAGCGGCCGCCGCTGGCAGACCCAGATCTATCCGCTTGTCCGCAACATGATGCTGGCCAGCGAATAAGCGTCATCGATTTCTGACAGGTGATTTTTCGAACGGACGACGCGACAAGGTCGCGCGCAGCGGTTTGACGGTCTCTGGGGCTTGATGATGTCCGGGGATTGTTGATCTGGGGTGGCCCGGAAATGAGTGGGACGGCACAGCTAGAAAATTAACTGTGCCGCCCCGCAACCCCAGTATTGGATCCGGCTATGGGCCGATAGCTCTCCGGATCCTCGCCGCAATAGTGCTTGGGCCGGCAAAACGGCGGTGCGCGTACAGGGGCTGCCCAAATTCGCAAATAGCTAAACGTTGAACCCCGTCAGGTTGCATTCTCTCCGGTCGCCAGCGCCTTGCGCCTGGCTTTGCCTTCGGGGTCTCCAATTATGACAAAAGGAGTTCCATTGGCGTCGTATCACCGGAGGGACCGCACTTCACGTGGCTCCCACACGGCTCAAACATGCCGCGAAATGTCCCCAATCGCAAGAGGAGTGACGCCATTCGCCGTCAAAAAACGGCAAAGATGGGGCAAAGCAATGCCTGTTACGGTGCTTTTGCAGCCCCTCGCAGTCTGCTGCCATGCGTCGGGAAGGGAATCCTGGAGATTTCCGCATGGCCGGCAGACCAAAATCCAGCGAACCGGAAACCGATTCGCTCCGCGCGGTGAAAGGCGTGCGTCAGCGGACGCCGGCGGTGCTCAGGTGGGCGGTGACGGGGCTGTATTCCGGCGGGGGATCCTCGTGCAGCATCTGCGCAAACGGCACGGCGCTGAAGCCGAGCAGGAAGCCGGCAAGCAGAATGACACCGATCGATTTGAATGGCATCCGAGACCCCCTAGCCCACGAATGGCCGCATTGACCGCCGTCATGCTGACTCGAAGGAAGCGCGCCGATCAACCGAAAAGAATCGGTATGGCATGGCGCGTGTCAACACCTTGAGCAGGCAGGGCGAATAGCCTGCCGGGCGGACTCGACCGGATGCCTCGGCAATAAGCGAGCATGCCTGCATCGAGGCGCTGCTACAGCGAGTCGCGGTCAGTCGTCATGGGGCCTGCGATCACGGACAACGGGGTGCAGGTTTGCGAAACTGGCATCGCGTTTCTCGCGGAACGCGGCGACGCCCTCGCGCAGGTCGCGTCCGCCGACCAGGGTTGCCGCGGTCCAGATCGCCACGTAATTCAGGCTGTCGGCCACGCTGTGGTCGCGGGCGTAGTTCATCAGCTCCTTGGAGCCATGGACGGCGAGCGGCGACTTCGAGGCGATGCCGCGCGCGATGTCCATCACCGCCGCAATCATCTCCTCATGTGTGTCGAAGACCCTGTTGACGTATCCCACTTCCTTCGCCTCGTCGCCATACATGCGGCGGCCGGTGAACGCCAGTTCGCGGGCGATCCCGGCGGGAATCAGACGCGGCAGGCGCTGCAAGGTGCCCAGGTCCGGCGCCATGCCGATGTTCACTTCCTGCACCACGAAGAACGCATCCTTCGTGCAATAGCGCATGTCGGCGCAGACGGTCATATCGAGGCCGCCGCCGACGCATGCGCCCTGGATGGCGGCGAGCACCGGGTAGCGGCATCTTTCGATTCGGCTCAGTCGGTCGTGCAGATCGAGCAGATGGCGTCGGAACGCCTCGCGCTTGCG
>CAMBYA010000224.1 GCA_945872035.1 Rhizobium sp. Q54 | reverse complement strand
ATTACAAATTTTTGTTGTCATTCCGGCGAAGGCCGGAACCCAGACCTGACGAAAAAACCAGCGCGCAGCGCACATAACTTGCCCCCATCCCCACCGGCGCTATCTTGGAGAAAACCCGAGGAGCCGCCCGTGACCGATGCCCACACCCTGCGCCGCATGATCGACGAGGCCCGCCGCGTCGTCGTGTTCACCGGCGCCGGGATCAGCACGGAATCCGGCATCCCCGACTTCCGCAGCCCCGGCGGCTACTGGACGAAGAACAAGCCGATCCAGTTCCAGGACTACCTCGCCTCGCCGGAGATCCGGCGCGAGGCCTGGCGGCGCAAGTTCGACACCGACGGCACCTTCGAGAACGCCCGCCCCAACAAGGGCCACATGGCCATCGCCAAGCTGGTGCGCCAGGGCAAGGTGACCCACGTCGTCACCCAGAACGTCGACAATCTGCACCAGGCCTCGGGCATCCCGCCCGAGAAGATCATCGAGCTGCACGGCAACGCCACCTATGCCCTGTGCCTGAGCTGCCGCACCCGCTATGAGATCGACGACCTGCGCCGGGCGTATCTGGACGAGGGCGCCTATCCCGGCTGCGGCTGCGGCGGCGTGGTGAAGACCGCCACCATCTCGTTCGGCCAGTCCATGCCCGAGCACGAGATGCTGCGCGCCCGCGACGCCACCCTGGAGTGCGACCTGTTCCTGTCCATCGGCTCGTCGCTGGTGGTCTACCCGGCCGCCGGCTTCCCGATCATGGCCAGCCGCAACGGCGCCGCCCTGGTCATCCTCAACCGCGACCCCACCGACCTGGACGACCACGCCGACCTGGTCATCAAAGACGAACTCGGCCCGGTGATGGCGGAGGTGGTGGGGCTGACGAACGCGGATATGGGGGGAATTGAGGAGTGCCCTAGGCTCTGTACTCAATAAGGAGTAGCGGGTTTTGCGTTGTTGTGATTCAAGGATTCCGGAAGGGAGCCTTGAATGCGCAAGCTTTACTGGTTGGACGATGACGCCTGGCCACGGATTGAGCCGCTGTTGCCTCGGGGCCGCCGTGGCGCCCATGTGCAGGGCGGTGACAAAACCAGCCACTGGAGCGCCGGCGTTGTGCTGAGCGTGGCGGCGTAAAAGCAGGCCAGTGGTTAGGTTGATCCTTTTGGGGGTTGGCCGGGGATGTTTGCTGTGGAAGTGTATGCCGCCGTTCGGCGCTTCGTGTTTATCGATGGCAACAGCCGTCGTGAGGCGGCGCGGGTTTTCGGTCTGAGCCGCGAGACGGTGTTGAAGATGTGCCGGTTCTCGTTGCCGCCTGGCTACACGCGGACGAAGCCGGTGGGCAAGCCGAAGCTGGGTCCGCTGCTGCCGGTGATCGGCGCGATCCTGGAGGCGGATCGGACGGCGCCGGTGAAGCAGCGGCATACGGCCAAGCGGATCTTCGAACGGCTACGCGACGAGCATGGCTTTGCTGGCGGCTACACGGTGGTGAAGGATCATGTCCGGCTATGCCGGGCGCGGGGGCGCGAGACGTTTGTGCCGCTGGCCCACCCACCTGGACATGCGCAGGTGGACTTTGGCGAGGCGGTCGGGGTGATCGGCGGGGTGCGCCAGAAGATGCACTTCCTGTGCATGGACCTGCCGCAGTCGGACGCCTGCTTCGTGAAGGCCTTTCCGCGCGAGACGACCGAGGCGTTTCTGGACGGGCATGTGTCGGCGTTCGCGTTCTTCGGCGGGGTGCCCCAGTCGATCCTCTACGACAACACCACGATCGCGGTGGCGAAGATCCTGGGTGACGGCAAGCGCGAGCGGACGCGGGCGTTCACCGAGCTGGTCAGCCATTACCTGTTCGCGGACCGCTTCGGCCGCCCGGGCAAGGGGAACGACAAGGGCAAGGTCGAGGGGTTGGTGAAGCACGCCCGGATGAAGTTCATGACACCGATCCCGCATGCGGCGAGCTATGATGCGTTCAACGCTGAACTGGCGGAGCGCTGCCGGGCCCGCCAGGACGAGCGGGCCGGGCGACATGCCGAGACCATTGGCGAGCGGTTGGTGGCGGACACGCTGGCGCTGCGGGCTCTTCCGCCCGTGCCACTGGAGCCGTGCGAGAAGCGCGCCGGGCGTGTGTCATCGACCGCGCTGGTGCGTTACCGGACCAACGACTACTCGGTGCCGACCCGTTACGGCTTCCAGGATGTGGTGGTGAAGGGCTTCGTGGATGAGGTCGTCATCCTGTGCGGGGCTGAGGAGATCGCTCGGCATGCGCGCAGCTATGGCGAAGGCGTGTTCGTAGCGGATCCGCTGCATTATCTGGCGCTGATCGAGATGAAGCCGGGTGCGCTCGATCAGGCGGCGGCGCTGCAGGGTTGGGCGTTGCCCGACGTGTTCCAGCACCTGCGCCATCTGCTTGAGGCGCGCATGGGCAATCGGGGCAAGCGCGAGTTTATCCAGGTGTTGCGGCTGCTGGAGGCGATGCCGATGGAGATCGTCACCTTCGCGGTGACCGAAGCGATCCATATCGGCGCGATCGGGTTCGACGGGGTCAAGCTGATCGCGCTGGCGCGGATCGAGCGGCGGCCACCCCGGCTCGATCTGGCGGCCTACCCACATCTGCCGAAGCTGCAGGTGAAGACGACGCGGGCCGCCGACTATGCGGCGCTCGTACCGGAGCTGGCGGCATGAGCCGGACAGGCGATGACACGATGCCGGTCGGCACCATGGCGGGCACACCGCAGATCCTGCTCGCGCATCATCTCAAGCAGCTGAAGTTGCCGACGGTGCTGCGCGAATATGAGAAGGTGGCGCGTGAATGCGCCCAGGGCGGGGTCGATTATCCCCGCTACCTGCTGCGGCTGCTCGAGCTCGAGCTGATCGACCGCGAGCGCCGCACGGTTGAGCGGCGCATCCGGGCGGCGCGCTTCCCGGCGGTGAAGAGCTTCGACACGTTCGACTTCACCGCGATCCCCAGCCTAAACAAGATGCTGGTGCTGGAGCTGGTGCGCTCGGAATATATCCTGCGCCGCGAGAACATTATCGCGCTGGGCAACAGCGGCACCGGCAAGACTCATGTCGCGCTCGCGCTGGGCCTTGCGGCCTGCCAGAAGGGCTTCACGGTAACGTTCACGACCGCCGCTGCGCTGGTCAACCAGCTGCTTGAAGCCCGCGACGAGCGGCGGCTAATCAAGTTGCAGCGCGACCTGCAGGCGGTGAAGCTGCTGATCGTCGACGAGCTCGGCTATGTTCCGCTGTCGCCCACGGGTGGCGAACTGCTGTTCGAGACCTTCTCGCAGCGTTACGAGCGTGGCTCGACCATCGTCACCTCGAACTTGCCGTTCGAGGACTGGACGGCGGTGCTGGGGTCCGAGCGGCTGACCGGCGCGCTACTCGACCGGCTCACCCATCACGTCAGCATCCTGACCATGAACGGTGACAGTTATCGCCTCAAAGAATCCGCCGGCCGTCGTCGCGCCGCTGCCAGGGCAGACCCAAGCCAGGCCACCACCGTAATCGTCGATCCCGACACCGGCGAGATCACCACGCCCTGATAGGGAAAGGACGCAGACGATATGCAAAGGGCCCCGATCGGGGCCCTTTGCATATCGTCATGCCGCGGCTCAATGGCCTGTTTTTACTCCGCCCCACTGGCCTAGAATCCGACCGCCCTTGACAGCGGGCTATGTGGACGCCGTCGAACGTCTGATAGACGATCCGGCGCTGCGCGCGCGAATGGGCACCGCGGCGCACGAACGGTCGCGCCGCTATACCTGGGACTCGGTGATCGACGCGCTGATCGAGCAATACCGCGAGGTGCTCGACAGGCGCCGCACCAGTGCCGAAGGCGGCGCAGCCGAGGCCCTTCCCCGGCGGGGCGTTCTGGCCGACGATGCCGCGCTGACCTGACGCCGGGCTTTCCAAGCATCTGACAATCCAGTATTTCCCTCGGCTGTATCTTCCACGAAGGTCGCGCAAACACGGGGACGCGGTTGGCTGCAGGGCGGAAATCGCGGATCTTCTCGGTCGCCGCATGGAACGAGTGGCTGTCGCGCCGCCCGGTGAAGCTGGCGCTGAAGGTGCTGCAGTTCCTGCTGGTCGGCGGCGTGGTGATCTACCTGATCGGCCGCGTGTCGGAGATCGGCTGGAGCGAGGTGCGTCGCTCGCTGCCCGAGTCCATCTGGTTCTACCTGCTGTTCGGGGTGATGTACCTCGTGGTCCCGGTGTTGGAGCTGGTCAGCTACAGGGCCATGCGCTGGCCGATCGGTGTCTCCAGCCTGCCCATGTTCGTGCGCAAGCGCGTCTACAACTACGCGGTGATGGGCTATTCGGGCGAGGCCTACATGTTCCTGTGGGCCAAGCGCCACCTGAGCTTCAAGGGCCGGCAGATCCTGTCCATGGTCAAGGACAACAACCTGCTGTCGGGGCTGGCGTCGAACTCTTTCACCTTGCTGCTGGTCGCGGTGTTCTTCGCCACCGGCCAGCTCGACACCATTACCCGCGCCGAGCCCGACGCCGGCAGCTACATCGCCGCCACGGTGCTTGTCGGCGTGCTTATGGTGCTGGTGGTGCTGGGCCTGAACCGCCGGATCATGAGCGTGCCGTTTCCCATGGCGGCGAAGATCACCGGTATCCATGCCGCCCGTGTGGTGCTGATCCTGCTGCTGCAGACGGCGCAGTGGGCGGTGGTGTTCCCGCATGTGCCGTTCCTGACCTGGATGCTGTTCC
>CAMBYA010000223.1 GCA_945872035.1 Rhizobium sp. Q54 | reverse complement strand
GCCAGCGCCAGCCCCATGGTCAGCACCGCGAGATAGGGGAACCAGCCCAGCCAGTCGCGCCGCGACCGCGCCGCCATGCAGCCGCACGACATGCCGAGGAAGCAGGCGAGCAGCACGATGTTGCTGAAGAAGTTGAGGAAGATGACGTTGGCCGAGAACCAGCGGATGCACGCCAGCTCGATGAACAGCACCAGGAACCCGGTAAGGAACAGGTTGAGGCCATGCTGCCGTTCGGTCAGCGGCGGACCCGCCACATCCATCCGCGCCGATGCTGTCGCCACCCCGTCCGCCATGCCCAAGCCCCCTCGGATTACCGGCCAAATTTTGAGGCTCTATAGCGTGTTTCCGGCGCTATCGCGCGGGGCAAGTGGTGGGGCAGATTAGAAAACTCTGGCCAAAATCCGGTCATCGTAGTCCGGCGAGTTTTCTTAACGCTAAAACTAGTATTCCCAAGCCCAGTGTATAGAGACCACTTCGTAAAAACCACATAAGATTTTCTTTAGAAAGAGCATAATCTATCCCTTTATCAAAGCAAACGTAGACAAATCCGCATATGTGAAGCGCAGAAAACACCACAACCAGAGCCCGTCCGGTATTCATGGTTATGTCCGGCAGACCTTGTTTATTACTCATCTAGCATTTCGGCTTTAGTTTCGGTGAGTGACCAAGTAAATCTCTCACCGCTGCACCGTGAACCGCCGGTAGGACAACGCCTCGGCGATGTGCGCGCGGCCGACGTTGGCCGCGCCTGCCAGATCGGCCAGCGTCCGCGCCACGCGCAGCACGCGGTGATAGCCGCGGGCCGAGAGCCGCAGCTTGTCGGCGGCCTGGGTGAGCAGGGCGCGGCCGGGTTCGTCCGGGGCGGCGGCGGCTTCGAGGATCTCGCCGTCGGCCTGGGCATTGGTGCGCACGTTGGCGCCCAGCGCCTCATAGCGTTCGGTCTGGACGGCGCGGGCGGCGGCGACCCGGCGCGCGACCTCGGCCGAGCCTTCGGCGGGCGGCGGCAGCGACAGGTCGGCGGCGGCGACGGCGGGCACCTCGATCTGCAGGTCGATGCGGTCATAGAGCGGGCCGGAGATGCGGCCCTGATAGTCGACGGCGCATTTGGGGGCGCGGTTGCAGGCGAGCTGGGCGTCGCCGAGGTAGCCGCACTTGCACGGGTTCATGGCGGCGACGAGCTGGACCCGCGCCGGATATTCGATATGCGCATTGGCGCGGGCAACCATGATGCGGCCGGTTTCCATGGGCTGCCTGAGCGAATCCAGCACCTGGCGCGGGAATTCGGGGAGTTCATCCAGAAACAGCACGCCGTTGTGGGCGAGCGAGATTTCCCCCGGCTTCGCCCGCATGCCGCCGCCGACCAGCGCCGGCATGGAGGCCGAATGGTGCGGCGCGCGGAACGGCCGGACCCGCGAGATGCGGCCGCCGTCGAGCTGGCCGGCGATGGAGGCGATCATCGACACCTCCAGCGCCTCGGCCGGCGACAGCGGCGGCAGCAGGCCGGGCAGGCGCGCCGCCAGCATGGATTTGCCGGAGCCGGGCGGCCCGGCCATCAGCAGATTGTGGCCGCCGGCCGCCGCCACCTCGAGCGCGCGCTTGGCCGCCTCCTGCCCCTTGATGTCGCGCAGGTCGGGCACGGAAACGGGCGCCTCGGCCAGCCTGGGCTCGGGCGGCGCCAGCGTCTGGGTGCCCTTCAGATGGTTGACCAGCGATATGAGATCGGGCGCGGCGACCACGTCGACGGTGCCGACCCAGGCCGCTTCCGGCCCGCACGCCGCCGGGCAGATCAGGCCCAGGCCCTCGTCGCCGGCCCGGAGCGCGGCGGGCAGCACGCCCGACACCGGCGAGATGGAGCCGTCGAGGCCCAGCTCGCCCATCACGCAGTAGCGGTCGGCCACGTCGGACGGCAGCACGCCCATGGCGCCCAGCATGGCGAGCGCGATCGGCAGGTCGAAATGGCTGCCTTCCTTGGGCAGGTCGGCGGGCGCCAGGTTGACGGTGATGTGCTTGGGCGGGAGCGAGAGGCCGATGGCGCTGAGCGCGCCGCGCACCCGCTCGCGGGATTCGGCCACCATCTTGTCGGGCAGGCCGACGACCATGAAGGCGACGGCGCCGCTCATCATCCGTACCTGCACGTCGACCAGCCTCGCCTCGATGCCGAAGAATGCGACGGTGCTGATATGCGCGGTCATGCGCCCCCGGAAGGCCTGAACAATACGGGTTGTTATACTAGCGGTACGAATGGGGAACGCAACCGCCAACGCCGGACAACCCGTGGCATGGCCGCCTGCACCCGCGAGGAACCCCGGATACAACCCCCGGTAACATTCACGCTGCGTTCACCCGACCGTGGGTAGTGTGCCCCCATGACCATTGCCACGCCCGGTAATGATTCTCCGACAGGAGCAAGGACATGCACAAGACCATTCTGACACTGGTGGCGTCGGCCGCACTGGCCTTCGGCATTGCCGGCCAGGCCTCGGCCCGCGACTACCATGACGGCGGCAATCGCGGCGGCGGCTATCATGACGGTGGTAGTTATGGCGGCGGTAGTCACGGCGGCAGCAATTACGGCGGTGGCAATCACGGCGGCGGTAGTCACGGCGGCGGCTATCACGACCGTGACCGCGGCCGGCATTACTCCCGGTATCAGGGCCATGGGCGGTACTACCGGCATCACAGCAACCACTACCGGCCGTATTACAGCGGCTACTACAGCCCGTATGCCTATGGTCCGCCCCCGCCCCCTGTGTACTATGGCGGTTACGGCTACGGCGCCGGCTACTCGGCGCCCGGCTTCGGCATCTATATCGGCCGATAAAGGCGCCTGAACCGCAGGACCGGCGCGGACGCTTTCGGGCGGCGCGCCGGTCTTTTTGCGTCTGGCGTACGTGCCATTCATCAGCCCGTGGTCTGATGCGTGGGCGAAAAAGGCCATGCAGAGAGTCAGGCGTCGCGGTTTGTCAGTCCGAGCCGGCGCTTCCGCAGTTCCAGGCTCACCAAGTCCCTGACCTGTAGCGAAAGCGCCCTTGGCAGGTGGCCATAGGAAAAAGCTCGCTCGGGTACGCTCGTGTCCACTGGCCTGATATCCGGTCCCGGCCATGTGAATGTGTTTACCTCCGAGGCGATGATCCATGACCGGTCATCGTCAAGGCCCAGATGTTCGGAGACCTTCCAGGGGATTTCGATCGCGGACGTGGCTGCGTCCGGAGGACTATGGGTGATGGGCGCCACCATAACGAGGGTGCCGCTTTCGCCCTGCAGCAGGGCGAGAACGACGGCGCAGGGGCGATCCTTGGAGCCCTCTTGCTGTCCGCGCCTCGCCTCGTCGCGCCACAGATAGCTGTAGCGGATGACGAGACCCGGCTCTGGTGCCGGCAACGCCACCTGAAACTATGGTTCCATCAGATGGTCGAGGTCCGCCGTCCATCCGGGTGGTTCTGCCTTTTCCAGCGCCTCCGCCAGGTGCTCGGGAATTTCGTGCGCGTAGTAGGCGTTTCTCGTATCGAGCGCCTTGAGCCGCTGGAATTCCGCGGCCGACATCAGCACCAGGCTTTCCCGCCCGTGATTGGTGATGGACACAGGCTCCCGCTGGGCAAGTTCGCTGTACTGCCCAAACCGCTTCTGCATCTCCGCCGACGTCACCTTGACCATCGCCGCCTCCACTGGATATTCCGCATTATACGGAATTTCCGGATTTATTGGCAAGCGCGACGATCTTTCACCTACCGCACCGGCCTCGCCGCCTCCATCAGCCGCCGGCCCGCCTCGACCGCGCGCCTTGCGCGGTCCAGCGCCGGAATGCCCTGCTGCTGGCCGGTGATCGAGGGCACTTCCACATCGACGGCGGTCGCCGCCGGCATGGCGTCGAGGATGGCGGCGATGGGGAAGACGCCGTCGCCCGGCACCATGCGGTTCATGGCCTCGGCCAGATAGTCGGCCTGGACCGACAGGTCGGGCCCGTCGCAGAGCTGGGCGTAGCTGAAATATTCGGCCGGGACCGCGGCCACGTCGGCGGGGGTGCCGCCGGTGCGGATCAGGTGCAGGCAGTCGATGGCGATGCCGGCGTTGGCCGGCTTGCCCGCCAGGTCGATGAACCGCACCGCGCGGCCGATCGAGGCGCAGGCGGGCGTCAGGCCCATGAACTCCAGCCCCACATCCAGCTTGCGCTCGGCGGCCAGCGCCGACAGCCGGGCCAGATTGTCGGCGGCGCGGGTGTCGTCGTGGTCGTGGATGTGGGTGACCAGCCGGTGCGCGCCCATCTCGGCGCCCAGGTCGAGCGCGTAGAGGAAGGCATCCAGGTCGACGTCCCCGGTGAGCGGGAAGTATTCGATGTTGGAGACGGTGACGCCGGTCGCGGCCATGCGCGCCCGCATCTCGGGGATCATGCCCTTGGTCACCGCCGGGAACGGCACGTTCGGCGTGGGCAGATGCACGAAGACGCAGGCGTGCTGGCAGCCGACCTGGCCGGCGATGGTCAGCAGGTCGGGCGGCGAGGCTTCCATGGCGGTGATCTGGTGGATCGCCAGCGGTCTCATTCGGTTTCCTCCCCCAATAGCGCGCCCCGAACGATAGCGATTGGCGTCGGCGGCCGCACCGGTTTTCCTGTATGCTGCACGCCGCTGCCGAGGGGAGAAGCATGGGCAAGACGTTGCTGAAGGGCATCGCCGGTCTGTTCGTCGCGTTCTGCGTCGGCATGACGGT
>CAMBYA010000222.1 GCA_945872035.1 Rhizobium sp. Q54 | reverse complement strand
TCGCTGATCTTCTACTCGTTCAACGAGTCGCGCCTGGTAACGGTCTGGGGCGGATTCTCGACCAAATGGTACGGCGCGCTGCTGCACAACGACGCGCTGCTGAGCGGCGCCTGGCTGAGCGTGCAGATCGCCTTCCTGACGGCCTGCGTCGCGGTCATGCTGGGAACGCTTGCCGCCTTCGCGCTGATCCGGTTCGGCAACTTCCGTGGCCGCACCCTGTTCGCCGGCATGGTGACGGCGCCGCTGGTTATGCCGGAGGTGATCACCGGACTTTCGCTGCTGCTGCTTTTCGTCGCCATGGAGGCCGTTCTGGGCGGGCCCGGGCGCGGTATGATGACCATCGTCATCGCCCACGCCACCTTCGCCACGGCCTATGTGACCGTCGTCGTCCAGTCACGGCTGGGCCAGCTCGACATGAGCCTGGAGGAAGCGGCGATGGATCTGGGCGCGCGGCCTTTCAAGGTGGTGCGCGTCATAACCCTGCCGTTGATCTGGCCCGCCATGCTGGCCGGCTGGCTGCTGGCCTTCACCTTGTCGTTCGACGACCTGGTGATCGCGACCTTCACCTCATGCCCGGGCGCCAAGACCCTGCCCATGGAGGTCTTCTCCAGCGTGCGCATGGGCGTCAGCCCGCAGATCAATGCGCTCGCCACCATCTTCATCGTAGTGGTGACCACCATGGTGGTGATCGCCAACCAGGTCGCGTTTCGGCGCCGCGTCTGAGCATTGCTCAGTACCTGATCAGCACCACCAGGCGCGCAACCACGTCGGCGGGGTGCTCCGGTTTTCTGATCATTGGAATTTCCGTGCGCCATTGCGCCAGCGCCTCCGGCAACTCGGACGCGGTATAGACAACGAGTGGGGTTCCGATCTCCAGAAGCACCTGGGCCAGAGGCGAGACATCCCGGTCCCTGAGGTGGCAATCCAGGATCGCGCCGGCGACGGGCGCATCCCTGAGCAGCGCCAGCCCTTCCCTGACCGTCGAGACGGGGACGATCACCGAGCCGCCGGCCGCCCTGACCGCATCTGCAAGGTCCATGGCGATGAAGGGCTCGTCTTCGACGATCAGAATCGGCGCGCCATCAAGCATCTTGCATCTCCTCGGCAATTTCCCTTGAAGCACCGGGAGATGATCGTCGCCAGCACACCGTGTCCAGGCTAGGAGGAGCCACGTTGGAGAAAGTAATGTCTCCAACCAACGTACGATAACGTACGCAGAATTATTTGGTGCCGGGTAAATTTCGAATCAACGACAATTATGTACGCACCCGAACCGACAGACGATTTTTAGGAATTTAGCGTAGCCGCCCTGTATAAGAGGGCATCGGCTGCAGATGCTCAAAGGGCGCAGCCGGCTGAGAGTAGGTCCTCCCGCCCGGGCATACGGGAGGCACTGTGGATTCCATCGGCGTTTCGATCCTCGGCAATCAGCTTCTCGCTGGACTGTCCGCGGACGACCTTGCATTGCTGAACCCGCACCTTGCGCTCGTGGACCTCATCCATAACCAGGTCCTGATCGAACCGGATGAGGCAATCCTGCACTGCTGGTTCATCGAGTCAGGCATCGCCTCGATCGTTGCGGGCACGGTGCGTGGCGACCAGACCGAGGTTGGGCTTGTCGGACGGGACGGCATGGTCGATGTCGCCGTCCTCCATACCCTCAATCACTCCCTGCTGCGCGTCTACGTGCAGGCCCCCGGACAGGCCTACCGTATTTCGGCCTCCACGGTGCAGGACGCGATGCAGCGGAGCGAAACCCTTCGCGGTACATTGCTGCGCTACGCCCACGCCCTGCTGATCCAGGTAACCAGCACCACCCTGGCGAATGCGTCCTGCACGCTCGAGGAACGGCTGGCGCGTTGGCTGCTGATGTATCACGACCGCTCGGAGGGCAACGAACTGTTCATGACCCACGAGATACTCTCGCTGATGCTCAACGTCAGGCGCGCCGGCGTATCCCTCAGCCTGAAATCGCTCCAGACCAGGAGCATCCTGACCTCGCGCCGCGGTGTGATCACCATCACCGACCGGTTCGCCCTCGAGAAGGTCGCGGGCGACGCCTATGGTGTCCCTGAAAGGCTCGCAACACGAGCCGGTTGAGCGTCGGTCACCGCAAAACTGGCGTGAGTGTTCTGATACATATCGCGTCCCAGGCTCGATCGGACTCATCGGCAATCGAGGGCGGGCTCATGCCCCATCCATGAACGCCTCCAGGAACGCTGGACGAGGCATATGGCCCGGCGCGGTATACTTGATTGCCGGGCACACATGTTTACCTATAGGGTAGAGCTTCAAGACCGTTGGACGCGGCCAGAAAACCGCGTCCCACGCTGCAAGTGGCGGCGCTTGAGCCGCCTTCCGCGCCGGTAGTTGGGGATCAGCGCGGCCCTTCGAACCAAGACCAAGCGGGCGCGCCCGATCATTCCCGACGAGCACGCCCCGATTCCGTTTCCCGGCCAGCACGCCGCTAGTGCGTGCCGCATCGCCGACATCAACGAATTCAAGGAGAGACACCCATGGCCGATCCAGCCAGATCCCGAGCAGAGGAAAAGTTCGCCAAGCTGCGCCCGAACGAGGACGACGCCATCAAGGCGCGCGACAAGGCGCACAAGGAGTTGATGGACAAGACCGCCCGCCTGAAGGCCCTGCGGATGGCGAAGGAAGCCGCCGACAAGGAAACTGCCGCCCAGGCGAAGACCGAGAAAGCCGAAAAGGCCGCCGCGAAGGCGAAGGCAAAGAACGCATAGCAGGGAATTCTGGCTGGGGCGGCAGGGATCGAACCTGCGAATGACGGAATCAAAATCCGTTGCCGTACCACTTGGCTACGCCCCAGCAAGGCGGCGGACAATAGTGCGAGAGCCGCACCCGATCAACGGTCGGAATGGCATCCGCCAAAACTCGGCGAGACAACTCAGCGGAACAAGCCGCGGGTGTCGATCAGCACCTTTCGCGCAAGCTGCTCGCGCTCGATCAGCTTGAAACGGTCGTGGTCGACCAAAAGAACCAGGATATCGGCCCGCCTGATCGCCTCGTCGACGCCGACGAACTCCACATTGGGCAGGCCCGTCAGCTTCGGCGGGCAGTCGTCCACATAGGGCTCGACCGCCAGGATTTTCGCCGCCATGCCGCGCGCCAGCGCCTCGGTGATGGCCAGCGCCGGGCTTTCCCGCAGGTCGTCGATATTGGCCTTGAACGCCAGACCGAGGCAGGCGATCACCGGGTCCTTGAAGCGGTCGGCAGCGCTTTTCACCTGCTCGATCACCCAGAACGGCTTGCCGTCATTGACCTCGCGGGCGGTCTGGATCAGCCGGCTCTGTTCGGGCGCCGAATGGACGATGAACCAAGGATCGACGGCGATGCAGTGGCCGCCGACGCCCGGGCCAGGCTGCAGGATGTTCACACGCGGGTGCCGGTTGGCGAGCTGGATCAGCTCCCACACATTGACGCCCAAGCGGTCGCAGATCAGCGACAGTTCGTTGGCATAGGCGATGTTGACGTCACGGAACGCGTTCTCGGCCAGCTTGGACAGCTCGGCGGTGCGCGCCTTCGTTGTGAACACGGTGCCGGTGGTGAAGGTGCGGTAGAACGCCGCGCCCGCTTCGGCGGAGGCGGTGTCGATGCCGCCGACGATGCGGTCGTTGATCACCGGCTCCTGCAGCACCCTGCCCGGCAGCACCCGCTCGGGCGAATGCACCAGGAAGACGCGCCCGCTGCCCGCGGTGATGTCGGGTCCCAGATCCGGCCGCTCCTCGGCGATCCAGCCGGCGATCCGTTCGGTCGCGCCCACGGGGCTGGTCGATTCCAGGATCACCAGGTTGCCCGGACGTAGATGCGGCGCCAGCGCGCGGGTCGCGGCCTCCACATAGGACATGTCGGGCGCATGGCCCTCGGCGAACGGCGTCGGCACGGCGATGATGAATATGTCGGCGGGCGCCGGATCGTAGGAGGCGGTAAGCTGGCCGCTGCCGACCGCGGACGCGACGAGGATGTCGAGGTCCGGCTCGTGGAAATGCAGGTTGCCGGCCTGCACCGCACCGACCACCCGACTGTCGACGTCGACGCCCAGCACCTTATAGCCGCGCGTCGCCAGCAGGCTCGCGGTCGGCAGGCCGATATAGCCCAGCCCCAATACGCATATGGTCTTGTCGAAACGCGCCATGCTGTCTCCTATGCGGCCCGGTCGACCCAGGGTTCGGGCCGCGCGCCCTGCCCCGCCAGCGATTCAAGATAACCGACGATGCGCCGCGCCGCGTGCCCGTCGCCATAGGGATTGTGCGTATGGCTCATCCGGCTGTAATGGCCCGCGTCATCGAGCAGCCGCGAGGCTTCCTCGACGATCCTCGACCGGTCGGTGCCCGTCATGATGACGGTGCCAGCCTCGACGGCCTCGGGCCGCTCCGTGGTGTCGCGGGTGACCAGCACCGGCTTGCCCATCGAGGGCGCCTCCTCCTGGATACCGCCCGAATCCGTGACGATCAGCGTGCTGCGGTTCATCAGGTAGACGAACGGCAGATAGTCCTCCGGCTCGCTCAGGTGGATGTCGGGCCGGCCGCCGAGGATCTCGTGCACCGGCCCTTTCACGTTGGGGTTGAGGTGCACCGGATAGAGCACCGTGACGTCGCCGCGCGCCGCCAAGTCGGCCAGCGCCAGGCACATCTGGCGCAGCCCCTCGCCGAAGCTCTCGCGGCGATGGCCGGTGACCAGCACCAGCC
>CAMBYA010000221.1 GCA_945872035.1 Rhizobium sp. Q54 | reverse complement strand
GCCCTCGCGCACAGCCTTGATATCGGTGCCGTCGACCAGAAGCTCGCGAGAGCGGCGGTAGCCGATCCAGAAATAGGTCTCGCCTCGGGTGTCGACGCGCTGGTCGAACTGGATGTCGGCGGGATCGCGCTGGCCCTGGACGGTGATCTCCATCTCGGAAACCGGGCCGCGCCGGGCATCGGGGAAATTGACGTTCATCAGGATCTCGGGCGCCCAGCCGACCGAGACCAGCCAGCGGATCATCCGCTCCATGGCGTCCTCGGTCCCCTGCCAGTCGATCTCGGTCGAGCCGGGATAGACGGACTGGCTGAGCGCGATCGACGGGATCCCCAGCAACGTGCCTTCCATGGCCGCGGCGACCGTGCCCGAATAGGTGACGTCCTCGCCCATGTTCGCGCCGCGGTTGACGCCGGACAGCACCAGCGTCGGCCGTTTGCCCGGAATGATGCGGTTGACGCCGAGCAGCACGCTGTCGGTGGGCGTGCCGCGCACGGCGAAGCGCCGTTCTCCGACCTCGCGGAAGCGCAGCGGCTGGGTCAGGGTGAGGGAATGGCCGGTGCCGCTCTGTTCGTATTCGGGAGCGACCACCCAGACGTCGTCGCTGAGGCGGCGCGCGATCCGTTCGAGGATCTCGATCCCCGCCGCGCTGTAGCCATCGTCGTTGGTGACAAGAATCCGGTGCTGGGAGAGGTCGAAGGCGACATCTGGCAACGGGAAGAAGGTCATCTCAGCCTACCGATCCGATAGCGTCGAGCCCGCCCATGTAGGGCAGCAGCGCCTCGGGCACGGCGATGCTGCCATCGGCGCGCTGGTAGTTCTCCATCACCGCGATCAGCGTCCGGCCGACGGCCAAGCCGGAGCCGTTCAGGGTATGAACGAAGCGCGTCTGCTTCTCGCCGTCCTCGCGGAATCGTGCCCTCATGCGGCGGGCCTGGTAATCCCCGGTGTTCGAACAGGACGAGATTTCACGGTAGCGGCCCTGGCCCGGGAGCCAGACTTCCAGGTCGTAGGTCTTGCGCGCGCCTGCACCGGTATCGCCCGAGCACAGGATCATCACCCGGTAGGCGAGCCCCAGGCGCTTCAGCACCTCTTCGGCGCATCCGGTGAGCCGCTGGTGCTCGGCCTCGGAATCCTCTGGCCGGGTAATGCTCACCAGCTCGACTTTCTTGAACTGGTGCTGGCGGATCATGCCGCGCGTGTCCTTGCCGGCGGCGCCCGCTTCCGACCGGAAGCACGGCGATAGCGCGGTGACGCGGATCGGCAATTCGGCGGCGTCGAGGATCTGCTCGCGGACCAGGTTCGTCAGTGTCATCTCCGATGTGGAGATCAGCCAGAAGTCGTTGGTCGTGTGGAACATGTCCTCGGCCGACTTGGGCAGCTGGCCGGTGCCGTAGGCAGCCTCGGTCCGCACCATCAGCGGTGTGTCGCATTCGGTGTAGCCGGATTCGGTGGTGTGAAGGTCGAGCATGAAGGCGCCGATGGCGCGCTCCAGCCTGGCGAGTTGGCCTTTCAGCACCACGAAACGCGAGCCAGACATGCGCGCGGCGGCGTCGAAATCCATCAGGCCCATGGCCTCGCCCAGCGCCGCATGATCCTTGGGCTCGAAATCGAAAGCCGGCGGTTCGCCGATCCTGCGCAGCTCGACGTTGGCGTCCTCGTCCGGCCCATCGGGGACGTCGTCGTCGAGATGGTTCGGGACGGCGGCCAGCAGGTCGTCCAGCTCGGATTGCAGGGCGCGCTCGCGCTCCTCGCCGTCCTGGATCTCGGTCTTCAACGCGCCGACCGCATCGAGCACCGCCTGGACATCCTCGCCCTTCGACTTGGCGATGCCGATCTCCTTCGACTTGGCGTTGCGCTCCGCCTGGGCTTCCTGAAGCCGGGTCTTCAATGCCCGAAGCGACGAATCGAGGCCGATCACCTGCTGCGACAGTGGTTGACGGCCGCGGCGCGCGAGGCCCTTGTCGAAGACTTCAGGGTTCTCCCGAATCCATTTTATGTCGAGCATGGAGGCGTTTTTCGCTTGGCGGTGGACAGCCTGTATAGCCGGGCGGGTGCGCCCCGTCCAGCCACGCCCGGGCTAAATTTCCGCGGCTGCGGCGCGCTTCTTTTCCGTCATGCGCACCAACAGGATGGACGCCTCGTAGAGCAGGCAGACCGGCAGTGCGAGCGCGCACTGGCTGAACACATCGGGCGGCGTCAGCACCGCGGCAACGACGAAGATCAGGATGATGGCGTATTTGCGCTTGTCGCGCAGCCAGCCTGAACTGATGATTCCCACATAGCCCAGCAGCGTCAGTGCCACCGGCACCAGGAACATTACGCCAAACGCGAAGATCAGCTTCATCGACAGGTCGAGATACTCGTTGACCTTGCCTTCGAACTCGATCGGCAGGCCGCCGCTGCCGGCGCCCATGGTCTCGAAGCTGAGAAAGAAGGTCCAGGCCAGGGGAAATACCACGTAATAGGCCATGGCTGCCCCGGCGGCGAACAGGATCGGGGTGGCGATCAGGAACGGGAGGAAGGCGCGGCGCTCGTTCTTGTAGAGCCCGGGAGCCACGAACGCCCAGACCTGCACCGCGACCAGGGGAAACGACAGCATGATGGCGGCGAAGAACGCCACCTTGATCTGGGTTAGCATCGCCTCGGTCAGGCCTGTGTAGATCAGCCGCCGGCCGGGATGATCCTTCAGCGCGTTGGACAGCGGGCGCACCAGGAACTCGTAAATGTCCGTGGCGAAGTACAGGCAGACCGCAAACACCACCACGAAGCCGATTACCGAATAGATCAGGCGCTTGCGAAGCTCGATCAGATGCTCGATTAGCGGCGCGCGTGAGCTCTCCAGCTCGTCGGTATCCGGGGTCGTGGCGTCGTCGGTCACGGCGTCCCCTGCCCTTCGGGCTTGGGCGCCGGCTCGAGAGGTGCGGATTCGGCAGGCGCTGCATCGGGATTAGCCGGGTGGTTCACCATCCCGGTATTTGGCGGTGCCTCCGCCGTCATCTCGGGCGCCGGCAGACTGGCGGGTGCAATCTTCGGGTCATTGACCACGACGGGCTTGCCGGTGCCGACGGGATCCAGCAGGTCGTCGAAATTGCCCTGGCCCTTCATGGCGCGCCGGGTTTTTTCGACCGCGTCCCGCAGCTCCTGCAGCTCGGATTCCCGGACATAGTCGTTCACCGTGCCCATGAACTCGTCGACCATGCGGCGCATCTTCGCGATGGTCCGCGCGAAGCCGCGCACGACGCGCGGCAGATCCTTCGGCCCGACCACCACAAGCGCGACGATCACGATCACCAGCAGTTCGGGGAGGCCGACGTCAAACATGGATCAAGCTTGTGCCCGGCTCAGGTCTTGGCCGCGTCGTCCTTGCGCGGGGTTACATCGGACAGCGAGGCGTCCTGGCCCAGCTGACGGTTGTCCGGTGCCTTGGCGGGCGGTTCGTCGTCTTCCGACATACCTTTGCGGAAGCTTTTGATGCCCTTGGCGACGTCGCCCATCATGCCCGAAATCTTGCCGCGCCCGAACAGCAGCACGACGATCAGGACGATGATGAGGATTTCTGTCCAGCCCAGATTGAACACGCTCTTCTCCGGTTGCCGTGGATCGGCGGCGCCCTTGGCGCCATCTGCCAGACAAATAGGCCCGAACGGCCGCCAGCACAAGGCGAACCCGCCAAGCCCGGCCGTCAGGCGCGTCCGGCCTCGACCGGATCGTCGAACGGCAGCTGCACGTCCTCCTCGGCATCCTCCTCCACCTCGTCGACGGGCAGCAGGCGGAAGCTTTCCGGCGGCTCGGCATCCAGCAGCCCGGCAGCCTTGAGTTCATCGATACCGGGCAGGTCCTTCATCGATTCCAGGCCGAACTCGACCAGGAACTGTTCGGCCACACCGTAGGTGACCGGTTTGCCGGGCGTCTGGCGCCGGCCCATGATCCGCACCCAGCCGATCTCCATCAGCAGGTCGACCGTACCCTTGCTCACCGTGACGCCCCGGATGTCCTCGATCTCGGCGCGGGTGACCGGCTGGTGATAGGCGATGATGGCGAGCGTCTCCTGCGCCGCGCGCGACAGCCGGCGCTCTTCCTGCACTTCCTGCTGCAGCAGGAACGCCAGGTCGGGCGCGGTCTGGAACATCCACTTGCCGGCGCGCCGTACCAGGTTGACGCCGCGCCGCGCATAAATCTCCTGCAGCTCGGCAAGCAACGGACCAACTTCGGGATGACCCGGCAGGCGCTGGACGATGCTTTCCTCGTCGAGCGGCTCGGCGGCGGCGAACAGCAGCGCCTCGACCATGCGGAGATGTTCCAGATGTTCCGTCATTCATCCTGTCCCGCCGCGCGGACACGCGACCTTATCAGCAGCGGCCCGAACGTCTCGGTCTGCCGCAATTCCAGCTTGCCTTGCCGGGTGTACTCCAGCGCCGCTGCGAAGGTCGAGGCCAGCGCCGACTTGGAGAGCGCCTTGTCGGTCATGGACGGCGGCAGGAACTGCTGCAGGCTGGTCCAGTCGGGGACAAAGCCGACCAGCCGCTCCAGCCGGCGCATCGCGTCCTCCATGGTGAAGACGGGCCGGCGGCGAATCTGGTAGTCGTCATTGCCTTCATTGCGCGCCTTCTGCGCTGCATAGGCTCGCAGCAGGCCGTAGAGATCGGCGATATAGGCCGAATTGCGGATTACCCGGATGCCTTCGGGCATGCCGCGCAGGAACACGTCGCGGCCGATGCGATGACGCGACA